>NZ_JBEZWU010000015.1:0-190791 GCF_040637655.1 Streptomyces sp. NPDC028722 | reverse complement strand
GGAACGGTCGCTTCCTTTGTACTCACCCTCTCGGGCTTTCCTCCGGGCGCTTCCCTTCGGTCTTGCGTTTCCGACTCTATCAGATCTTTTCTCGATCCGATTTCCTCGGTGCTTTCCAGGTTCCCGCTTCCGCGTTTCCCTTTTCGGCGGTTCCGACTCTATCAGACCCTTTCGGTGTCCGATTCCCGGCCGGCGGGCTTTATCTCCGGGCTTTCGGCTTTCGCCTCCGGCCTTTCGACATCCACTACTTTAGCCGATTCCCTCGGCGGCTCATAATCGAGCCCGCGAGTTCGAATTCGGACGCGCGGGCGCGTCGGAATCGACCCCGCTGAGGGGGTGTGGCTGAGTGGAGGTTGGTTGGCCGCTCCGGCTGCTGGCAGATCGCCGTACCCGGTTCAGCGGCTCGGGCCACATTACGCATCTCTGCGGGCCGCGTCAACTCCGTCGCTGTCGCGGCGCGTGCGCCCGGTAGGGGCTCACCGTCGGGTCGTCCGCCACCCAGTACCGCCAGGGATGGCGCTCCCCGTTCCCGCCCTCGCCGGAGACTCCCGTCCGGGGGCCGCTGCGTACCTGGCCGGCGGGGACGGGCGTGCCGGTCAGCATCCTCAGTGGCGTCTCTCCCGAGGCGCACGCGTCCGTGCCGTCCAGGGCGCGGTCGACCTCGAGGGCGGTGGCCAGCCGGGCCGGCCCCTTGGCCAGTTCCTTGTCGTTCCGGGCCGAGACGCGCCGCTTGCGGGCCAGCTCGGCCCCCTCCACCACCTCGCCCGCGCGGAGCAGGACCGCGCTCGCCCGGCCCTCGGGTCCGCAGACGAGGTTCATGCAGTGCCACATGCCGTAGGTGAAGTAGACGTACACGTGTCCGGGCGGGCCGAACATCACCGCGTTGCGGGCGGTGCGCCCGCGGTAGGCGTGGGAGCCCGGGTCGTTCGGGCCGTCGTACGCCTCGACCTCGGTGAGGCGGAGGGCGATCGGGCCGTCGGGTGTCGTCCGGACCAGGATGCGGCCGAGGAGGTCCGGTGCGACCTCCAGCACCGGGCGGTCGAAGAAGGTGCGGGGCAGTGGCGTACGGTCCGGGGGCGCGATCATGCTCTCCGAGGGTAGCCCAGACGGAGCACCGCACCGGCGGAACCGGCCGGCGCCGGATCGCGTTCGTAGGGGTCGAGGGTCCAGTCACAAAGGGAGAGTCATGGCGTTCAAGAAGCTGCTCGCGAGCCTCGGGGCCGGCGGGGCCTCGGTCGAGACGGTGCTGACCGAGGTCAACGTCGTTCCGGGTGGTGTCGTCCAGGGTGAGGTGCGGATCCAGGGCGGGTCGGTGAACCAGGCCGTCGAGGGGCTGTCCGTGGGTCTCCAGGCCAAGGTCGAGGTGGAGAGCGGCGACCAGGAGTACAAGCAGGACATCGAGTTCACCAAGGTGCGGCTCGGGGGTGCCTTCGAGCTGGCGGCGGGGGCCGTGCACGCGGTGCCGTTCGGGCTGGAGATCCCCTGGGAGACGCCGGTCACGATGATCGACGGGCAGTCGCTGCGCGGCATGCACATCGGGGTGAGCACCGAGCTGGCGATCGCGCGGGCCGTGGACTCCGGTGACCTGGACCCGATCAACGTGCACCCGCTGCCGGCGCAGAAGGCGATCCTGGACGCCTTCATCCAGCTGGGCTTCCGCTTCAAGAGTGCGGACATGGAGCGCGGCCACATCCGGGGCACCCGGCAGAAGCTGCCGTTCTACCAGGAGATCGAGTTCTACCCGCCGTCGCAGTACCGGGGCCTGAACCAGGTGGAGCTGAGCTTCGTGGCCGACGAGTACGCGATGGACGTCGTCCTGGAGATGGACAAGAAGCCGGGTCTGTTCAGCGAGGGTTCGGACACCTTCCGGTCGTTCCAGGTGGGTCTGGACGACTGGCAGGGGACCGACTGGGCGGCTTACCTCAACCAGTGGCTGTCCGAGGTCGGCAGCAAGCGCAACTGGTTCTAGGCTCGGAAGCGCTGATTCCAGTCATCGACCAGGAGGGTACCGAGGTGACCGAGCTGAAGCGGCGGCCGCTCCCCCACGACTTCCATCCGCCCGTGCCGTCGTTCACGGTGACGAGCGAGGACGTCGAGGAGGGTGCGACGCTGAAGAGCGCCCATGTCCAGGCGGAGGGGAACACCTCGCCGCAGCTGCGCTGGGAGGGCTTTCCGCCGGAGACCAAGAGCTTCGCCGTGACCTGTTACGACCCCGACGCGCCGACGGGCAGCGGGTTCTGGCACTGGGTCCTGTTCGACATCCCGGCCTCGGTGACGGAACTGCCGGCGGGTGCGGGCGGCGGGAAGTTCGAGGGGCTGCCCGAGGGCGCCGTCCACGCGCGGAACGACTACGGGACGAAGGACTTCGGCGGTGCCGCTCCGCCGCCCGGGGACGGCCCGCACCGGTACGTGTTCACGGTGTACGCGGTGGACCGGGAGAAGCTGGGTCCGGACGCGGACGCCTCACCGGCCGTCGTCGGATTCAACCTGCGGTTCCACGCGCTCGCGCGCGCCCAGCTCATCGGTGAGTACGAGAACCCCGCCGAGGACTGACCGCACCCCCGGCGCCGTCCGGCGTTCATGGAAGTTTTGCCCGTCTCCGGTCTTGGAAGTGACCGGAGGCGGGCAGTTTTTATTGCGTTGTCCATCTCGGCGCGCCCGTCCAGAGTTGGTCCGAGCCCGCCGGGGGGTGGGCCGGCGCACATGGGAGGTGGGCTGGATGCGTGACACGCTGGTTCTGAACGCGAGCTTCGAGCCGCTGTCGACGGTGACTCTGAACCGGGCCGTTGTCCTGGTGCTCCAGGACAAGGCCGTCGTCGAGCAGGCCCACTCCGAACTGCGTATGCGGGGCGCGGATGTGGACATACCCGCGCCCCGGGTGATCAGGCTGTGCCGGTACGTAAGGGTGCCGTTCCGAAGACAAGCTCCGTGGTCGCGGCGGGGTGTGCTGGTCCGGGACCGGCACCGCTGCGCGTACTGCGGGCACCGGGCGACGACCGTGGACCACGTGCTGCCGCGGTCGCGGGGTGGACAGGACACGTGGCTGAACACGGTGGCCGCGTGCGCGGAGGACAACCACCGCAAGGCGAACCGGACTCCGGAGGAGGCCGGGATGGCGTTGCTGCGGGAACCTTTCGAGCCGACGCCGGCGGACGCGATGCTCCTGACCCTGGGCCGGGAGGACTTCGACGCGCTCCCCGAGTGGCTGGGCCGGGACGCGGCCTAGGCGCACCGGGACGGCAAAGGAAAGCGGCGACACCCCGTGAGTGGAGGTGCCGCCGCGGCGGTCGGAACGCCGGAGAACGCCGCTCAGTCGATGGTCGGCTTCTCGCGGCGTTCGGTGGCCGTGCCGGTGTTCTGGGGCGGGACCGTGTTGCCGCCGTTGCCGCCGTTGCCGCCGTTGCCCGAACCGCCGCCGAAGGGACCGAAGTTGCCCATCGCGCCGGAGAGGCCCTTGAGGGCGTCGCCGATCTCGCTGGGCACGATCCAGAGCTTGTTGGCGTCGCCTTCGGCGATCTTGGGGAGCATCTGGAGGTACTGGTAGGACAGGAGTTTCTGGTCCGGGTCGCCGGCGTGGATGGCCTCGAAGACCGTGCGGACGGCCTGGGCCTCGCCCTCCGCGCGCAGGGCGGCTGCCTTGGCCTCGCCCTCGGCGCGCAGGATCTGGGACTGCTTCTCGCCCTCCGCGGTGAGGATGGCGGCCTGGCGCGTGCCTTCCGCGGTGAGGATGGCGGCGCGCTTGTCACGGTCGGCGCGCATCTGCTTCTCCATCGAGTCCTGGATGGAGGTGGGCGGTTCGATGGCCTTCAGCTCGACGCGGTTGACGCGGATGCCCCATTTGCCGGTGGCCTCGTCGAGGACGCCGCGCAGGGCCGCGTTGATCTCCTCGCGGGAGGTCAGGGTGCGCTCGAGGTCCATGCCGCCGATGATGTTGCGCAGCGTGGTGACGGTGAGCTGCTCGATCGCCTGGATGTAGCTGGCGACCTCGTAGGTGGCGGCCCGGGCGTCGGTGACCTGGTAGTAGATGACCGTGTCGATGTTCACGACCAGGTTGTCCTGGGTGATCACCGGCTGGGGCGGGAACGGGACGACCTGTTCACGCAGGTCGATGCGGTTGCGGATGGTGTCTATGAACGGGACCACGATGTTGAGGCCCGCGTTCAGCGTCCGCGTGTAGCGGCCGAAGCGCTCGACGATGGCGGCGCTGGCCTGTGGGATGACTTGGATCGTCTTGATCAGGGCGATGAAGACCAACACCACCAGAATGACCAGGACGATGATGACGGGTTCCAACGTCGCTCCCCGTACCCTTCTCCGCTTCGGCGCCTGAGGCAGCTCTCATGGCTGTTGAGGATCTTGCTGGTCGAGTCTGACAGACCGTCGCGCAACTCGTGAGTCGTTCTCGGTGAGTTGTTCTCAGATGACGACCGCGGTGGCCCCTTCGATGTCCACGACGTCCACCTCCTGGCCCACTTCGTAGGCGCGGGCGGTGTCGAGCGCGCGGGCCGACCAGATCTCGCCGGCGAGCTTGATACGGCCGCCGGAGCCGTCGACCCGCTCCAGTACCACGGCCTGTCTGCCCTTCAACGCGTCGATCCCCGTGGCGAGTTGGGGGCGCTGTCTGCCGTGCCGGGCCGCGATGGGGCGGACGACCGCGATGAGGGCTACGGAGACGGCGACGAACGTGAGGACCTGGATGACCGCGTCGAAGCCGAGGGCGGAGACGACCGCCGCCGCGACTGCTCCCACCGCGAGCATGCCGAACTCGGGCATGGCGGTGACGACGAGCGGGATTCCGAGCGCCGCCGCGCCGACGAGCCACCACACCCATGCGCCGATGTCGTTCACACGGTCATGGTAGGACCGCGACCGGGCGGCGGACAGGGCGCGAACGGGAACGGGACCGGCTCGGGGGCGGGTCAGGACAGGGGCAGGCCCTGGGCGGTCCAGCGCTCGCCGACCTGCTCCACGACAAGCGGAAGGCCGAAGCAGAGGGAGAGGTTGCGGGAGGACAGTTCCAGCTCGATCGGGCCGGCGGCGAGGACCTTGCCCTGACGGATCATGAGAACGTGGGTGAAGCCGGGGGCGATCTCTTCGACGTGGTGCGTGACCATGATCATCGAGGGGGCGATGGGGTCACGGGCGAGCCGGCCGAGGCGGCGGACGAGGTCCTCGCGGCCACCGAGGTCGAGGCCGGCGGCGGGCTCGTCGAGCAGGAGCAGCTCGGGGTCGGTCATCAGGGCGCGGGCGATCAGGGTGCGCTTGCGCTCGCCCTCGGAGAGGGTGCCGAACCTGCGGTCCAGGTAGTCGCTCATGCCGAGGCGGTCGAGGAAGGCGCGGGCGCGCTGCTCGTCGACGGCCTCGTACTCCTCCTGCCAGCCGGCGGTCATGCCGTAGGCGGCGGTGAGGACCGTCTGGAGGACCGTCTGGCGCTTGGGGAGCTTCTCCGCCATGGCGATGCCGGCCATGCCGATGCGGGGGCGCAGTTCGAAGACGTCGGTGCCGGGCTTGCCGAGGGTCTCGCCGAGGATGGTGGCGGTGCCCTTGCTGGGGTAGAGGTAGCTGGAGGCGACGTTGAGAAGGGTGGTCTTGCCGGCGCCGTTGGGACCGAGGATGACCCAGCGCTCGCCCTCCTTCACCGACCAGGAGACCTGGTCCACCAGAGCCCGGCCCTCCCGGACCACGGATACGTCCTGAAGCTCCAGAACATCGCTCATGAGCGTGTTGTCTCCCCTTGCAGTGTCGCCGGTCTCGGCTGTCGCGTACGCCTGTGGCTCGGGTCCGCCACGCCCGCGGGCGCAGCCCTTATGAAATCTACGCCACGAGCGTCCCGCACCATTCCATCGGTCCGGTCCTTAGGGTGGAGGGCATGCTCTCGGAACCGCGTTCAGGACGCCTTGCCGCTTGGGGAAACGCCCTTCTGGCCGGAGTTGTCTCTCCGGACGACGCCGTGCTCGCCATCGTGGGCGAGGACGCGGTGCACCGGGTGGAGGGGCTGCCCGGTGAGTCCGTGCCGGTCGGGCTGACGCTGGCGCTGGGACGGCTGCGCGCGCTGGGGGTGACCGGGCTGCGGGTGGCACTGCCCGCGCCGGGGCATCCGCTGGGGCTGAGCGGGCCCGTCGAGTTCAACGCGCGGGCGCTGGAGGCCGGGGAGGCGGTGGTCTGTCACGGCGCGGCGGCCGGGCTGGTGCCCGAGGTGTCCGAGGCGGGGCCCGAGGGTGATGTGCACGTGGAGGTGGTGTGGCAGGTGCTGCCGGTGCGGGAGGCGCCGCCCGCGGACGTGCCGTCGCTGGGCGAGGCCGAGCGGGAGCTGGCGGAGGCGCTGCGGGAGGCGACCGAGGTGCTGTCCGGGCTGGACGTCGCCGGGTCGGGTCCGGTGGCGGAGGCGGCGATCGGCGCCTACCGGGCGCGGGCCGAGCGCGGCCGGGAGGTGCTGGCGCCGGGGTATCCGCCGCGTGCGGTGCGGGTGCTGGAGCTGGCGCAGCGGGTGGGGCTGCTGGTGTCGCTGGCGTACGACCACGGGCACGGGGGCGCGGTCAGCTCCGCCGAGATGGCGGCGCGCGCCGAGGCGCTGCGGCCGGTGGAGCGGACGGCTCGGCGGGCGCAGGTGGCGGCGTACAACGCGGTGGTGGAGGAGCGGGAGCGGGGGGTGCGGTGAGCGCCGGCCGGCGGGCCTGCGGGGGGTGAGGTCCTGGCCGGGTCGTCTCAGCCGGCCATGCCGTGGCGTACGGCCCACAGCGCGGCCTGGGTGCGGTCGGCGAGGTCGAGCTTCATGAGGATGTTGGAGACGTGCGTCTTGACGGTCTTCTCGGACAGGACGAGGGCGCGGGCTATCTCGCGGTTGGAGCGGCCGTCCGCGATCAGGCCGAGCACCTCGCGCTCCCGCTCGGTCAGCGTGCTGCCCCTGCCGTGACCGGTGCCGGTCTCCTCCTGTGAGAGCAGGGCGCCGGCGACCTCCGGCTGGAGCAGGATGTGTCCGGCGTGCACGGAGCGGATGGCGCCGGCGAGGGCGTCGGGGTCCACGTCCTTGTAGACGTACCCGGCGGCGCCCGCGCGCAGCGCCGGGACGACCGTGCGCTGCTCGGTGAAGCTGGTGACGATGAGCACGCGCGCGGGGTTGTCGAGTTCGCGCAGCCGGCGCAGGGCGTCGATGCCGTCCGTGCCCGGCATCTTGATGTCCATCAGGACGACGTCGGGCCGCAGCTCCTCGGCGCGGGCGACTCCCTCGGCGCCGTCGGCGGCCTCACCGACGACCTCGATGTCGTCCTGGACCTCCAGGAAGGTGCGCAGGCCCCGGCGGACGACCTGGTGGTCGTCGACGAGGAGCACCTTGATCGGTTCACCCACCGGGGACCTCCATCTCGATCGTGGTGCCCTTTCCGGGCGCCGATTCCACGGTCAGCGTGCCACCGGCGCCGCTCGCCCGGTCCCGCATCGAGACGAGGCCGAGGTGGCGTCCGGCGCGGCGGACCGCCGTGGGGTCGAAGCCGTCGCCGTCGTCGGTGACGCGCAGGACCGCTCCGCAGCCGCGCCGCCGCACGCTGACGTCGACGTGGGCGGCGCCGGAGTGGCGCAGGGCGTTGTGCAGTGCCTCCTGGGCGACCCGGAGCAGGGCCTCCTCCTGGGCGGCGGGCAGGGCGCGGAAGCCGTTGCCGGTGAAGGTCACGCGCGCGGTGTGGGCGCGGTCGAGGACCTGGATCTGGGTGCGCAGGGTGGCGACCAGGCCGTCCTCGTCCAGGGCGGCGGGCCGCAGCTCCACGACGGCGGCGCGCAGTTCGTCGGCGGCCTCGGCGGCCAGGGCCGCGACCTGGTGCAGTTCGTCCTTGGCGCGGGCGGGGTCGCGGTCGACGAGCGCGGCGGCGGCCTGGGCGGTCAGGCGCAGGGAGAAGAGTTTCTGGCTGACCGCGTCGTGCAGTTCGTGGGCGAGCCGGGAGCGTTCCTCGGCGATGGTCAGTTCGCGGCTGCGCTCGTAGAGGCGGGCGTTGGTCAGGGCGATGGCGGCGTGCTGGGCGAGGATGCCGAGCAGTTCCTCGTCCTCCTCGGTGAAGCCGCATCCGCCCTCGGGCCCGGGGCGGTGGTGTCCTTGCGGAGCGCACAGCTTGTTGGCGAGGAAGAGCGCGCCGATGACCTCGTCGCCGTCGCGGATGGGCAGGCCCAGGAAGTCGGCCAGGTCGGGGTGGGCGGCCGGCCAGCCCTCGAAGCGGGGGTCCTTGCGCACGTCGGCGAGGCGCTCGGCCTTCGCCTCGCGGAGCATCGCGGCGAGGATGCCGTGCTGGCGCGGGAGCGGGCCGATGGCGCGCCACTGTTCGTCGCTGACGCCGTCCACGACGAACTGGGCGAAGCCGCCGTGGTCGTCGGGGACGCCCAGGGCGGCGTACTGCGCGTCGAGCAGTTCGCGGGCGGAGGCGACGATCGTCTTGAGGACGTCACGCACCTCCAGGTGCCTGCTCATGGCCAGCAGCGCGGAACTCACCGCGGCGAGGCCGGACCGGGGGCCTTGGCTCATGTGCTCACGGTACCGGCGGGGTGTGACAGCGCGGATCGGTCCCGGCGGGCGGGGCCCGGTCCGCTGGGCGTAGGACCTGCGTCGTAGGCCTACGGCCGGGGGCGCGGGGCGGGCGGCTCGGGGTGTAGGCCGAAGGGACCCCGGGCTCTGCGGCCCGCGTCCGAGGCGGTACGGGGGACGCCGTTCCTACGGTGATCGCACCGCCCGCGGGGGCGGTGGGACGAGGGGACGGTAGTCATGCCGGTAGCGATCATCACGGGGGCCTCGAAGGGGCTGGGGCGGGCGCTGGCCGGGGCGCTGGCCGCGCGCGGCTGGGATCTGGTGCTCGACGCCCGGGGCGCGGACGCCCTGGCGGCGGCGGCTGAGGCCGTCGCCGGTCACGGCACCCGGGTCCGGGCGCTGCCCGGGGACGTCACGGATGCGGGGCACCGGGCGGAGCTGGTGGCGGCGGCGCGCGGGCTGGGCGGGCTGGACCTGGTGGTGAACAACGCCGGGGTCCTGGGCGCCGAGCCGCTGGTGCCGCTCGCCGGCCAGCCGCTGGACGGTTTCCGTGCCGCCCTGGAGACCAACCTGGTGGCCCCGCTGGGGCTGGTGCAGGAGGCGCTGGCGCTGCTCCGGGAGGCGCCCGCGGGTGCCGTGATCGGTGTCAGTTCGGACGCGGCGGTGGAGGCCTACCGCGCGTGGGGCGCGTACGGGGCGACGAAGGCGGCGCTGGACCGGCTGTCCGCCGTGCTCGCGGTGGAGGAGCCGGGGCTGCGGGTGTGGTGGGTGGATCCGGGCGGGATGCGCACGGACATGCTCGCCGCGGCCGAGCCGGACGAGGATCTGTCGGGGCTGCCGGCGCCGGAGGAGATCGCACCGGTCTTCCTGCGGCTGCTGGACCGGCGTCCGGCGAGCGGCCGGTACACCGCGGCCGGGCTGCGGGAGGAGCGGTGACCGCGGGGGCGGGGGTTCCCCCGGTGGGGGCGGTCCGGGGGCGGGGGAAGGTTCCCGAGGAGCTGTCCGCGCGGGTGCCGGCCGAGCTGCGCGGGCCGGGGCTCGGCCGGGACGCCGTACGGCTGCTGGTCTCGCGCGGGACGCGGGTGGCGCATCGCACCTTCCGTGAGCTGCCGGAGCTGCTGCGGGCCGGTGACCTGCTGGTGGTGAACACCTCGCCGACGCTGGCCGCCGCCGTGGACGGGCGGGCCGGGGACGCGCGCGTGGTGGTGCACTTCTCCACCCGGGGGGACGACGGGCGGTGGGCGGTGGAGCTGCGGGAACCGGACGGACACGGCACCACGCGCGCGCGTGCGCCCGCTCCGGCGGGTACGGAGGTGGCGTTGCCGGGCGGGGGCCGGCTGGTGCTGGAGGAGCCGCTCGCCGCGCGCGGGGAGCGGCTGTGGTGGGCGCGGGCGGCCGGGGCGGACGTACGGGAGGTGCTGTGGGAGCACGGGCGGCCCATCCGGTACTCCTACACCCGGCGGGATCAGCCGCTGTCCGCGTACCAGACGGTGTTCGCGCTTGCGTCACCGGACGGGTCGGGCAGTGCGGAGATGCCGAGCGCGGCCCGGCCCTTCACCGCACGGCTGGTGGCGGAGCTGGTGAGCCGGGGGGTGCTGTTCGCGCCGGTCGTCCTGCACACGGGGGTGTCGTCGGCGGAGGCGCACGAGCCGCCGTATCCGGAACGGTTCGCGGTGCCGGCGGCGTCGGCCCGGCTGATCACCGCCGTACGGGCGGCGGGAGGCCGGGTGATCGCGGTGGGGACGACGGCCGTGCGGGCCGTGGAGTCGGCGGTGGGGCCGGACGGGGAGGTGCGGGCCGCCGGGGGGTGGACGGAACTGGTGGTGACGCCCGCACGCGGGGTACAGGTGGTGGACGGGCTGCTGACCGGGCTGCACGAGCCGGAGGCCTCGCATCTGCTGATGCTGGAGGCCGTCGCCGGGCGGGCGGCGGTGGACCGTGCCTACGAGGAGGCGCTGCGCGGGCTCTACCTGTGGCACGAGTTCGGCGACGTCCATCTCCTCCTCCCGTAGGAGGGCCCTCACCCACAGCGTTGCGGCGGCAACGCATCGTGAGAGTGCGCGGAGCGGGGTGTGAGCCCGCACATAGGGCCTGCATCACGTACGAAGGGGCATAGGAGACGAACCGGCCCGCATGAACGGGACAGACGGCCCTGTCTGTCCCGTTTTGCCCCTCCCTGATCCACTACCTGGGATCGTACGTCACACCTTTGCCTGGGGATTTTGCGCCAGCTAAGAATTGCTTCCGTCGCTCAGCGCCGCGGGTTCCGCCCGCGGCGTTCGTGCGGGAGGAGCCGATTCCCCCGGCGGACGCAGAGCGGCCTCCGCGCTATCGAAGAGGTCCACCAGCCATGCCCAAGAACATTCTCGGCCGTGCTCGCAGTCGTACCCTGACGAAGCAGCACGGAATCGTCCTTTCCGGTGTCGCCGCGCTCGGTACCGCCGCTCTCGCCTTCTCGGCCGTCCCCAGCAGCGCCGGGACCGTCACCACCGGCGCCCCCGCCACGACCGCGCAGGTCGCGGCCGGCACCACCCTGAAGAACGTGAAGGGCACGGTCACCGACCAGCTGGCCGGCACCAACGTCAAGCTCGACGCGTACGCGGCCCAGAAGAAGGCCGTGGACGCGGCCGCCGCGAAGCAGGCCGCCGACGCCGCCGCGCAGAAGAGGGCCGCCGAGGCCGCCGCGCAGAAGAAGACCGCGGAAGCCGCCGCCGCCCGGAAGGCCGTGCAGGAGCACGCCGCCCGTCAGGCGGCCGACCGTTCCGCGCAGCGCCCGCAGATGCAGCCGGTCGCCGCGAAGACGTACGCCAACAACCTCGACGGCTGGATCCGGCAGGCCCTGGACATCATGAGGACCAAGGGCATCCCGGGCTCCTACAACGGGCTGCACCGCAACATCCTGCGGGAGTCCTCCGGCAACCCCAAGGCCATCAACAACTGGGACGTGAACGCCGTCAACGGCATCCCGTCCAAGGGTCTGCTCCAGGTCATCCCGCCGACCTTCACCGCGTACCACGTCTCCGGCACGTCCTGGAACATCTACGACCCGGTCGCCAACATCACCGCCGCCGCCAACTACGCGGCGGACAAGTACGGCTCGATCGACAACGTCAACAGCGCGTACTGAGGGCCGGCGCGGACCTCGGTGACGACGCCGAAGGGCGGCACCCCCACTGCGGGGGCGCCGCCCTTCGGTGTCGTACGGGCGCGCGGTTACTTGCGCATGACCTCCGGCTCGTGGCGGCGCAGGAAGCGGGCCACGAAGAAGCCGCAGGCCACCCCGAGCGCGATCAGCGCGACCATGTCCAGGCCCCAGGCCCCGGCCGTGTGGTCCCACAGCGGGTCGGTGCTGCCCGGGTCGTCGGTGTTCGGGGCGATGTTGTTGAAGTCCAGCGTGGCGCCGGCCGCGGCCACCGCCCAGCGCGACGGCATCAGGTACGAGAACTCGTTGACGCCGAGCGTGCCGTGCAGCGCGAACAGGCAGCCGGTGAAGACGACCTGGATGATCGCGAACATGACGAGCAGCGGCATGGTCTTCTCGGCGGTCTTCACCAGCGAGGAGATCACCAGGCCGACCATCATCGAGGTGAAGCCCAGCGCCATGATCGGCAGGCACAGCTCCAGCAGCGTCGAGCCGCCGAGGACGAGCCCCCTCGCGGGGATCTCCCGGCTGGCGAAGCCGATGACACCGACCATCAGGCCCTGGAGCACGGTGACGGCGCCGAGCACGACCACCTTCGACATCAGGTACGCCGAACGGGACAGACCCGTCGCGCGCTCCCGCTCGTAGATCACCCGTTCCTTGATCAGCTCACGGACCGAGTTCGCGGCGCCCGCGAAGCACGCGCCGACGGCGAGGATCAGCAGGACGGTGGTGGCGGTGCCGTTCGGGACGTGCGTACCCGTCCTCGGGTTGATCGTCTCGTTGACCAGCAGGCCGCGGTCGTGGGCGATCAGCAGGCTGACCGCGCCGAGGACCGCCGGGAGGATCACCGTCAGCGCCAGGAAGCCCTTGTCGGAGACGATGACCGACACATAGCGCCGGATCAGGGTCATCAGCTGCGAGCCCCAGCCCTGCGGCTTGGGCGGTCTGACGGCCTGGGGCACCGGCACGGGCGCGGTCTGCGGGGCGACCGAGTCGAGGTCCGCCGCGTACATCTGGTAGTGCTGCGAGCCCTTCCAGCGGCCAGCCCAGTCGTAGTCGCGGTAGTTCTCGAAGGCGGAGAAGACGTCGGCCCAGCTGTCGTAGCCGAAGAAGTTCAGCGCCTCCTCCGGCGGACCGAAGTAGGCGACCGCGCCGCCCGGCGCCATCACCAGCAGCTTGTCGCACAGTGCCAGCTCGGCCACGGAGTGGGTGACGACGAGGACCGTGCGGCCGTCGTCGGCGAGGCCGCGCAGCAGCTGCATGACGTCGCGGTCCATGCCCGGGTCGAGACCGGAGGTCGGCTCGTCCAGGAAGATCAGCGACGGCTTGGTGAGCAGCTCCAGGGCCACCGACACCCGCTTGCGCTGGCCACCGGAGAGCGAGGTGACCTTCTTGTCCTTGTGGATGTCGAGCTTCAGCTCGCGCAGCACCTCGTCGATGCGGGCGTTGCGCTCCTGCGCGGTGGTGTCGGCCGGGAAGCGCAGCTTGGCCGCGTACTTCAGGGCCTTCCTGACGGTCAGCTCCTTGTGCAGGATGTCGTCCTGCGGGACCAGACCGATGCGCTGGCGCAGCTCGGCGAACTGCTTGTACAGGTTCCGGTTGTCGTAGAGGACCTCGCCCTGGTTGGCGGGCCGGTAGCCGGTGAGCGCCTTGAGCAGGGTCGACTTGCCGGAGCCGGAAGGGCCGATCACCGCGACCAGCGACTTCTCCGGGACACCGAAGGAGACGTCCTTGAGGATCTGCTTGCCGCCGTCGACCGTGACGGTCAGGTGGCGCGCGGAGAAGGAGACCGCGCCGGTGTCGACGAACTCCTCGAGGCGGTCACCGACGATGCGGAACGCCGAGTGGCCGACACCGACGATGTCGGTCGGGCCGAGCAGCGCGCTGCCGCCCTTGGCGATCGGCTGGCCGTTGACGTACGTGCCGTTGTGCGAGCCGAGGTCACGGATCTCGAAGCGGCCGTCGGGTGTGGCGTGGAACTCCGCGTGGTTGCGGGAGACCTGGAGGTCGGAGACGACCAGGTCGTTCTCCAGGGCACGGCCGATACGCATCACGCGGCCGAGGGAGAACTGGTGGAACGTGGTCGGGCTGCGGTCACCGTGGACCGGCGGCGCCCCCGCGCCACCACCGGGCGTCTTCTGCGCGTACTGCTCGGCGGGCCCGCCCTGCTGCTGCGGGAACGCGGGCGCCTGCTGCCACTCCTGCCCGGGAGCCTGCGGGTGCGCGGACGCCTGGTGCGGCACGGGTGCCTGGTGCGCGGGCGTCCGGTGCGGGTCGGGCTGCGCGTGCGGGTCGGGCTGCTGGTGGGCGGGTGCCTGCTGGGACCAGCCGGGCGCGCCGGCCGCCGCGTAGGGCGCCGACTGCGGCTGCTGGGCCGGGTCGCCGGCCGGCGCGACGGCGGCGGACAGGTTCAGCCGCGGACCGTCGGTCGCGTTGCCCAGGTGCAGCGACGCGCCGGGGGCGATCTCCATGTGCTGGATCCGCCGGCCCTGCACCCACGTGCCGTTGGTGCTGCCATGGTCCTCGATGGCCCAGCCGCGGCCGTCGAAACTGACCGTGGCATGCCGCCAGGACACCCTGGCGTCGTCGAAGACGATGTCTCCCTGCGGATCGCGTCCGAGGGTGTAGGTCCTGGACGGATCGAGCGTCCAGGTGCGTCCGTTTGTTTCGAGTACGAGTTCCGGCACTCCATGCCCCACTGAGTTGTCCCCCGAATTGCCCCCGTCGCGGGGAGTCTAGGGATGTCGAACATCGTGGGGAACTATTTCAGGCTCGGCCCCCTGACCGAAATCCGGGCCTTGCCAAGGGTGTCGGCGCGCGCTTCGGCTCACCTCCGATCCGGCCCCGGGCCCAGGCGGGGGCAGTTGCGGCACCGGGGGGGCGTCCCGGCCCCACTCGGGGGGTGGCCCACTTCTGCGTCGGGATCACGCCACTCGGGACGAGCCCGGCCCGGTGCCCTGCCCCTGTCGTGGTTCTTGCTACGGCCCCTGCGGCGGGGAAAGTTGTGGCCGCACCGGCGGAACTCCCCGCCCCTGGGGGCATGGTGGTACGGACCCCGGACCCGCTCCTACTTCTCCTCGTGTACCTGCTCCCGGTCCCGGTCCTGGTCCTCGTGCCGGTCCTGGTCCTGGTCCTCGGGGTGCGAAGGCCCCGCACGTCCGGGCGAGTGTCCGGCGGGCACGCGGGGCGACGAGCCACCGCCTGCGCTCGCCGCCGGAGGCCATGAAGCGGCGCGGTGATCATCGCCCGGGTCTGCCGTCCCGTGCCGCCCGTGGGATCCTCGTGAGGGAACCGGACCGGTACCGCGCAGGGCGGCGCCGGCTTCCGGCGGCAAGCTGGTCGACACCGGCCCTGCACCTGTTGTTCCCTGTCCGTCAGGCGGACCTCGGCGGCAGAAGGCACGGCGTGCCGGATACGGTGGTGACACCATGAGCGCTTCGCAGAACCCCGCTTCGCAGACCCCCGAGGTGCCCACCCTCCTCGTCAAGATATTCGGCAAGGACAGGCCGGGCATCACGGCCGGTCTCTTCGACACCCTTGCCGCCTACCTCGTGGACGTGGTCGACATCGAGCAGGTCGTCACCCGGGGCCGCCTGGTGCTGTGCGCGCTGGTGACGCAGCCGCCGGCCGGCCTGGAAGGTGACCTGCGGGCCACCGTGCACAGCTGGGCCGAGTCGATGAAGATGCAGGCGGAGATCCTCTCCGGGCACGGCGACAACCGTCCGCGCGGCCTCGGGCGCTCCCTGGTGACCGTCCTCGGTCATCCGCTGACCGCCGAGTCGACGGCCGCGATCGCCGCCCGGATCGCCAAGGCCGGCGGCAACATCGACCGTATCTTCCGGCTCGCCAAGTTTCCGGTGACGGCGGTGGAGTTCGCGGTGTCCGGGGTGGAGACCGAGCCGCTGCGCACGGCCCTGGTCTCCGATGCGGCGGCACTGGGTGTCGACATAGCGGTCGTCTCGGCGGGCCTGCACCGGCGGGCCCAGCGGCTGGTGGTCATGGACGTGGACTCGACCCTGATCCAGGACGAGGTCATCGAGCTGTTCGCCGCCCACGCGGGCTGCGAGGACCAGGTCGCCGAGGTGACGGCGGCGGCGATGCGCGGAGAGCTGGACTTCGAGCAGTCGCTGCACGCCCGCGTGGCGCTGCTGGAGGGGCTGGACGCGTCGGTGGTGGAGAAGGTGCGCGCCGAGGTCCGGCTGACCCCGGGGGCGCGCACGCTGATCCGCACCCTGAAGCGGCTCGGTTACGAGGTCGGCGTGGTCTCCGGCGGTTTCACCCAGGTCACCGACGACCTGAAGGAGCGGCTCGGGCTGGACTTCGCGCAGGCCAATACGCTGGAGATCGTCGACGGGAAGCTGACCGGCCGGGTCGTCGGGGAGATCGTGGACCGGGCGGGCAAGGCACGGCTGCTGCGCCGGTTCGCCGCGGAGGCCGGGGTGCCGCTGTCGCAGACCGTGGCGATCGGTGACGGCGCCAACGACCTGGACATGCTGAACGCGGCGGGGCTGGGCGTGGCCTTCAACGCCAAGCCGGTGGTCCGCGAGGCCGCGCACACGGCGGTGAACTTCCCCTTCCTCGACACGGTCCTGTACCTCCTCGGCATCACCCGGGACGAGGTCGAGGCGGCCGACACCCACGACGAGGGCTGAGCCCCGCGTCCCCGGCCGGGGCCGGACCCGGTCCCGGTCCGGTGCGATCCGGCACTGGTCGGACGGCCCGGCACGGCCCGGCCGGAAACGCTTGCCCGAGGGTCCGGCGCCCGGTGCGGTGCCGGGCCCTTCGGCCTACCGGCCTACCGGCGCGCCGGGCCGGCCGGAGGTCGCCTGCCGGGAGCCACCCGCCGGGAACTCGGTCCCCGGGGGCGACCGGCCGGCTCACTCGGAGGGTGCCCAGTAGTGCGTGAGGGTGGCCACGCCCGGTTCCACGCTCTTCCACGGGCCGTCGACGGTCAGCAGGGCGAATCCGGCGGCGGGGAAGCCCCGGCGGTTCATCCGTTCGCGGGCGTCGCCCTCGGCCGAGCCGGCCAGGATCTCGGCCAGGCCGTGCACTCCCGGGTTGTGGCCGATCAGGATCACGTTCCGCACGTCGTCCAGGATCTCGTCCAGCACGGCGATCAGCTCGCCGGGCGAGGCGTCGTAGACCCGCTCCTCGTAGACCGTCTTCGGCCGGTGCGACAGCTCGTGGACGGCGAGCTTCCAGGTCTCGCGGGTCCGGGTCGCCGTGGAGCACAGGGCCAGGTCGAAGGTGATGCCGGTGTCGGCCAGCTTGCGTCCGGCGACCGCGGCGTCCTGGCGGCCCCGCTCGGCCAGCGGGCGCTCGTGGTCGGAGACATCGGGCCAGTCGGCCTTCGCGTGCCGGAAGAGGGCGATCCTGCGGGGTTCTGCGACGCTCATGGAATCCAGCTTCGCATGAAACAGGCCACCCGGCTCAGGGAGTTGACATGGGGATTCACCGCGTGAGGGGCCCGGTCAGCGGGCGAGGAGCCGCTGGGCGTGCTCCAGGAGGCGCGCTGTGGCCGGGGTACCGCCGGCCGCGTGGGCGTCCGACGGGTTCAGTATCAGCGTCAGCAGGGCGACGAACGCGAGCGCGGGCAGGGCGAGCGCCCACCAGGGCAGCCTGGTGTCGAAGCCGCCCGGGGTCGCCGGGTGGGGCCGGGAGTGGGTGCGGGTCGGCATGATCGCCTCCGTGGGTCCTCGAGCGGGTCCGTCACCGCCGGGTGCGGTCACCTCTCGAAGCTACGGAATCCGGGGCCGCCAACACATCCGGTACTCCACCCAGTTCACCCTGACCCTGGCCCCCTAGGGGACGGGGGGCCAGCCCCACCATCCCCGCGGGGAGCGGGCTCCGGGCGGGGCGGCCGTCCACCCGGGGGGCGGTGGCCGGCGGGGCGGGGCGGTCGTTCAGGGAGACGCGATGATCGCGATGATGGCGATGATCACGAAGATGGCGAAGAACGAGCCGAAGACGAGCAGCATCTTCTTCTGGCCGTTCTGCGGGTTCGGGTCGAGCACAGGCTGCATGCGCCCAGTCTCGCACCTCGTCCCCCGCATCCGGCCTCCGGGGCGGGTCAGCGCGCCGCCTCCTCCTCCACCGTACGGTCGCGGCCCGCCAGGAAGCCCACCACCATCTGCGGCACCATGAGGCCCGCCATGAGGGCGATCGGCAGACCCCAGCCGCCGCTCTGCTGGTAGAGCACGCCGACCAGCAGTGGGCCGGGGATGGAGATCAGGTAGCCGGTGCTCTGCGCGAACGCGGACAGCTGGGCCACGCCCGGGCCGCTGCGGGCCCGCATGCCGACCATCGTCAGAGCCAGCGGGAACGCGCAGTTGGAGACGCCGAGGAGGATCGCCCAGGCCCAGGCGCCGCCGGCCGGGGCGAGGTACAGCCCGGCGTATCCGGCGAGTCCGCAGACGCCCAGGACCAGCACGATCGGTCCCTGGTGGGGCAGCCGCGTGGCGACCCGCGGGATGACGAAGGCCAGCGGCACGCCCATCACCATGGTCACGGCGAGCAGCACGCCCGCGGTGCCGGCCGGGACACCGGCGTCCCGGAAGATCTGCGGCATCCAGCCCATGGTGATGTAGGCGGCGGTGGCCTGGAGGCCGAAGAAGACGGCGAGGGCCCAGGCGGTGCCGCTGCGGGAGATCCGCAGCGGGGCGGTCGGGGCCGGTTCCGGCGGCGTCCGGCGGTGTTCCCCGGCCGGGGCCGTGCCGCGGTCCCGGACGAGTGGCAGCCAGGGCAGGACGGCGACGGCGGCGACGGCCGCCCACACGGCGAGCCCGGGCTGCCAGTGGCCGCCGAGGGCGTCGGTCAGGGGAACGGTGACCGCGGCGGCGAGGGAGGTGCCGAGGGCGAGGGCCATCGAGTACAGGCCGGTCATGGAGCCGACGCGGTCCGGGAACCAGCGCTTGACGATGACCGGCATGAGGACGTTGCTGACGGCGATGCCCATCAGGGCGAGTGCGCTGCCGGCCAGAAAGCCGGCGGTGTTCCCGGCGTAGGGCCGTACGAGCAGGCCGGCGGTGATGGCGGCCATGCCGGCGCACACCACGGCGGCCGGTCCGAAGCGGCGGGCCAGGCGGGGGGCGGTGACGCCGAAGACGGCGAAGCACAGCGGGGGCACGGAGGTGAGCAGGCCGGCCACGCTGCCGCTCATGCCGAGGCCGTCGCGGACCTCTTCCAGGAGCGCGCCGAGGCTGGTGATGGCCGGGCGGAGGTTGAGCGCGGAGAGCACGATGCCGACGACGACCAGCCGGGCCGCCCACGCGCGTGCGCGGGGCGCGCCGGGGGTCGTTCCGTGCGGGCGCGCCTCCGGGGCCGTACCGCGTTCGGTCGGTGACATCGTCGTACGGGTGTCCACTGTCCGGGTTTCCTCACTAGCCATGAGGTGCATCATAGAATCATGGGATGATTGGTTGTCCATCCCCGGGACGTCCCTTCCCGGGCCTCGCGTGCGAAGGTGTGCCATGCCCTTGAGCCACCCCCGCCGTTCGGCTCTCTCCGAGCAGGTCATCGCCGAACTGCGCAACCAGATCACCTCCGGCGAATGGCCGGTCGGCTCGCGCATCCCGACGGAGCCGGAACTGGTCGAGCAGCTCGGGGTCGCCCGCAATACCGTCCGCGAGGCCGTCCGCGCGCTGGCGCACAACGGTCTGCTGGACATCCGCCAGGGCTCGGGCACGTACGTGGTGGCGACGAGCGAGCTGGCCGGGGTGATGCACCGCCGGTTCTCGGGCGCCGACCCGCGGCACATCGCCGAGCTGCGGTCCACGCTGGAGTCGGCCGCCGCGAAGCTGGCCGCCGAGCGGCGCACCGAGAAGGACCTCAAGCAGCTGGACGCGCTGCTGGTGCGGCGCGAGGAGGCCTGGCGGACCGGGGACACGGAGACCTTCGTGACGGCCGACGCCACGTTCCACCTGGCGGTGGTGGCCGCCTCCCACAACGACGTGATGACCGCGATGTACGCCGACCTGGGCGAGGTGCTGCGGGACTGGCTGCGCGCGGACGTGGGCGCGGAGCTGACTCCCGGTACGCACATGGACCACACGCGGCTGATGGACGCCATCCGTGCGGGGGACGCGGAGTCGGCGGCCCAGGAGGCCGCGAGCTATCCGTTCCTGTGCCGCCCGGGCCGGTTCACCGCGCCTTCTGGTGGCTGATCCAGACGGTACCGACCTCCTTCCAGCACCGGCCGGTGAGTCGTACGGTCAGGGCGGGCCCGGCGTCCACCGGGGCGCTGTCGGTGTCGATGTCCCACCAGCGGGCGCACTCGATGTGCAGACGCACGCGGTCGATGTCGACGTACGGGTTGTGGCAGTAGGCCACCACGCGGGAGCCGCGCACGGCCGTACGGCAGGCGGCGCCGAACCGGCTCGGCGCGGGCGGTTTCCCGTCGCTCACGCGCGCGTGCGGCAGCGCGTCGTACGGCAGGGAGAGGACGAGGGCCAGGGCCACGGTCACCGGGGCGAGACTGCGGGACAGGCGCACAAGGGGACCTCCTCGGCCGGGCTGCGGAGGGACCTGCGGGGGACGGCGACTCCAGGGTGCGCCGGTGCGGCGGGGGCGGCCCGGCGGGTGGGCCGAACGGGTGACGCCCCGTTCCCCGCCGTGACGGTGGGGAACGGGGCGTCGGTGAGGTCCGGCGGGGTCAGGCGCCGATGGCGTGCAGACCGCCGTCGACGTGGATGATCTCGCCCGTGGTCTTCGGGAACCAGTCGCTCAGCAGGGCGACGACACCGCGGCCGGCCGGCTCGGGGTCGTTCAGGTCCCACTCCAGCGGGGAGCGGGAGTCCCACACGGCGGCCAGGTCGCTGAAGCCCGGGATGGACTTGGCGGCCATGGAGCCGATCGGGCCCGCCGAGATGAGGTTGCAGCGGATGTTCTGCTTGCCGAGGTCGCGCGCCATGTAGCGGCTGGTGGCCTCCAGGGCGGCCTTAGCCGGGCCCATCCAGTCGTACTGCGGCCAGGCGTACTGGGCGTCGAAGGTGAGGCCGACGACCGAGCCGCCGTTCTGCATCAGCGGCAGGCAGGCCATGGTCAGCGACTTCAGGGAGAACGCCGAGACGTGCATGGCCGTGGCGACCGACTCGAACGGCGTGTTGAGGAAGTTGCCGCCGAGCGCGTCCTGCGGGGCGAAGCCGATGGAGTGGACGACGCCGTCGAGGCCGCCCAGCTCCTCGCCGACGATGTCGGCCAGGCGCGCGAGGTGCTCCTCGTTCGTCACGTCCAGCTCGATGACCTTGGCGGGCTTCGGCAGCTTCTTGGCGATGCGCTCGGTCAGCGTGGGCCGCGGGAACGCGGTCAGGATGATCTCGGCGCCCTGCTCCTGGGCGAGCCTGGCGACGTGGAAGGCGATGGAGGACTCCATCAGCACACCCGTGACCAGGATGCGCTTGCCCTCGAGAATTCCGCTCATGGTGATCAGTGACCCATTCCCAGTCCGCCGTCAACGGGAATGACGGCTCCAGTGATGTACGAGGCGTCGTCCGAGGCGAGGAACCGCACCGTCGCGGCGATCTCCTCCGGCTGCGCGTAACGGCCGAGCGGCACCTGCGAGACGATGTTCTTGCGCTGCTCCTCGGAGAGCGCCTTCGTCATGTCGGTGTCGACGAAGCCGGGCGCGACGACGTTGAAGGTGAGATTGCGCGAGCCCAGCTCCCGGGCGAGGGAACGCGCGAAGCCGACCAGGGCGGCCTTGGAGGCGGCGTAGTTCGCCTGGCCCGCCGAACCGAGGAGGCCGACCACGGACGAGATCAGGACGACCCGGCCCTTCTTGGCGCGCAGCATGCCGCGGTTGGCGCGCTTGACGACGCGGAAGGTGCCGGTGAGGTTGGTGTCGATGACCGAGGTGAAGTCCTCCTCGGACATGCGCATCAGCAGCTGGTCCTTGGTGACGCCCGCGTTGGCGATCAGCACCTCGACCGGGCCGTGCTGGTCCTCGATCTCCTTGTAGGCCTGCTCCACCTGCTCCGGGTCGGTGATGTCGCACTTGACGGCCAGGCAGCCCAGTTCCGTCAGGGCGGCCGGCGGCTCACCCGAGCGGTACGTGATCGCGACCTTGTCGCCGGCGTCGGCGAATGCGCGGGCGATGGCGAGGCCGATGCCCCGGTTGCCTCCGGTGACGAGAACCGAGCGGCTCAACGGATCACCCTTTCGATAGCGGTCTGATGCAGTCCGACAATCCGCCCGGACACCTGGATGACAGGCGGCTTCACCAGAAACCTATCGGTCCGGATTCCCGCGGGGACATTCGGGCACCGACAGTGGCGCGGGAGTGTCGCTGTCGGGTCCCTACAGATTCGGCCGGTCCGCGCCCCCCGAAGGTGTGGTCCGCCCGACCGCCCGCAGGACATGATCGGGGCGACAGGCCACGACAGCAGGGAGACCTCCGTGCCTCATTCCATCGACGAAGCCTTCACGGCGCTTCCCCTACGGGCCCTCGCCGACGCCGCGCTGGCCCGCGCGCGTGCGCTGGGGGCCGCGCACGCGGACTTCCGCTTCGAGCGCGTGCGCAGCGCGTCCTGGCGGCTGCGGGACGCCAGGCCGGCCGGGACGTCGGACACCACCGACCTCGGGTACGCGGTCCGGGTGGTGCACGGCGGTACGTGGGGATTCGCCTCGGGAGTGGACCTGACCATGGACGCCGCCGCGCGCGTCGCCTCCCAGGCGGTCGCGATGGCCAAGCTCTCGGCACAGGTGATCAGGGCGGCCGGGTCGACGGAGCGGGTCGAGCTGGCCGACGAGCCGGTGCACACCGACCGGACGTGGATCTCGTCGTACGAGATCGACCCGTTCTCGGTGCCGGACGAGGAGAAGGCCGCGCTGCTGGCGGAGTGGAGCGGGCGGCTGCTGGCCGCGAACGGCGTCGACCATGTCGACGCCTCGCTGCTCACCGTGCACGAGAACAAGTTCTACGCCGACACCGCCGGGACCGTGACGACCCAGCAGCGGGTGCGGCTGCACCCCGAGCTGACGGCCGTGTCGGTCGACGGGTCGAGCGGCGAGTTCGACTCCATGCGCACCCTCGCGCCCCCGGCGGGACGCGGCTGGGAGTATCTGACCGGCACCGGCTGGGACTGGGACGCCGAGCTGGAGCGGATGCCCGGGCTGCTGGCCGAGAAGATGCGGGCGCCGAGCGTGGAGCCCGGCCTGTACGACCTGGTGGTCGACCCCTCCAACCTGTGGCTGACCATCCACGAATCCATCGGGCACGCCACCGAGCTGGACCGCGCCCTCGGCTACGAGGCCGCCTACGCCGGCACCTCCTTCGCCACCTTCGACCAGCTCGGCAAGCTGAAGTACGGCTCCGAGCTGATGAACGTCACCGGCGACCGCACCGCCGAGCACGGCCTCGCGACCGTCGGCTACGACGACGAGGGCGTCCAGGCGCAGTCCTGGGACCTGGTGAAGGACGGCACGCTGGTGGGCTACCAGCTCGACCGGCGGATCGCGCGGCTGACCGGGTTCGAGCGGTCCAACGGGTGCGCCTTCGCCGACTCGCCCGATCATGTCCCGGTGCAGCGCATGGCCAACGTGTCGCTGCGGCCGGACCCGGCCGGGCTGTCCACGGAGGACCTGATCGGAGGCGTCGACCGGGGCATCTACGTGGTCGGGGACCGGTCCTGGTCGATCGACATGCAGCGGTACAACTTCCAGTTCACCGGGCAGCGCTTCTTCCGCATCGAGAACGGGCGGATCACCGGACAGCTGAAGGACGTGGCCTACCAGGCGACGACCACCGACTTCTGGGGGTCCATGGCCGCCGTGGGCGGTCCGCAGACGTACGTCCTCGGCGGTGCCTTCAACTGCGGCAAGGCCCAGCCGGGCCAGGTGGCCGCCGTGTCCCACGGCTGCCCCTCCGCCCTGTTCCGGGCAGTGAACATCCTCAACACCACGCAGGAGGCCGGCCGATGAGCGCCCGCACCACCAAGCCGCACGAGATCGTCGAGCAGGCTCTGGCGCTGTCCCGCGCCGACGGCTGTGTCGTCATCGCCGACGAGCACTCCACCGCCAACCTGCGCTGGGCGGGCAACGCGCTCACCACCAACGGGGTCACCCGGGGCCGTACGCTCACCGTGATCGCGACCGTGGACGGCCGGGAGGGCACCGCCTCCGGTGTCGTGTCCCGGTCGGCGGTCACCCCCGGGGAGCTGGAGCCGCTGGTGCGGGCCGCGGAGGCCGCCGCGCGCGGTGCCGGGCCCGCCGAGGACGCGCAGCCGCTGGTCGGCGGGGCACCGCAGTCCCCGGACTTCACGGACGCGCCCGCGGAGACGTCCTCCGCCGTGTTCGCCGGCTTCGCCCCGTCGCTCGGCGAGGCCTTCGCACGCGCGCGTGCGGGCGGCCGGGAACTGTACGGCTTCGCCAGCCACGAGCTGGTGTCGACGTATCTCGGCACGTCCACCGGGCTGCGCCTGCGCCACGACCAGCCCAGCGGCACGCTGGAGATGAACGCCAAGTCGCCGGACCGTACGCGCTCGGCGTGGGCCGGCCGGTCCACACGGGACTTCGAGGACGTCGACCCCGGGGCGCTGGACGCCGAACTGGCCGTACGGCTCGGCTGGGCCGAGCGGCGAGTCGAACTGCCCGCGGGCCGGTACGAGACCCTGCTGCCGCCGACCGCGGTCGCGGATCTGCTGATCTACCAGCTGTGGTCGGCGTCGGGCCGGGACGCGGCCGAGGGGCGGACGGTGTTCTCCCGGCCCGGCGGGGGCACGCGGGTGGGCGAGAAGCTGAGCACGCTGCCGCTGACCCTGCGCAGCGACCCGGACGAGCCGGGCCTGGAGTGCTCGCCGTTCGTGGTCGCGCACTCCTCCGGCGGTGACCGCTCCGTGTTCGACAACGGGCTGCCGGCCGGCGCCACCGAGTGGATCAGCGAGGGGGCGCTGACGCGGCTGACCACCACCCGGCACAGCGCGGGCCTGACCGGGCTGCCGGTCGCCCCGGCGCCGGGGAACCTGGTCCTGGACGGCGGGCGGGAGCGTTCCCTGGAGGAGATGGTCGCGGACACCCGCGGGCCCTGCCTGCTGCTGACCTGCCTGTGGTACATCCGCGAGGTCGACCCGGCGACGCTGCTGCTGACCGGCCTGACCCGGGACGGCGTCTACCTCGTGGAGAACGGCGAGGTGACCGGGCAGGTCAACAACTTCCGGTTCAACGAGTCGCCGGTGGACCTGCTCGGCCGGGCGACGGAGGCCGGGCGGACCGAGAAGACGCTGCCGCGCGAGTGGAGCGACTGGTTCACGCGGACCGCGATGCCCGCGCTGCGCGTCCCCGATTTCAACATGAGCTCTGTCAGTCAGGGCGTATAACCTCGTAGGCGGCTGTCACCCGACTGCCCGGACATCTTCGAGGAGACACGAGAACCGTGACGGACATCGTCGACGAACTGAAGTGGCGGGGGCTCATCGCCCTCTCCACCGACGAGGACGCACTGCGCAAGGCGTTCGCGGACGGTCCCGTCACGTTCTATTGCGGCTTCGACCCGACCGCGCCCAGTCTCCACCTCGGCAACCTCGTGCAGATCCTCACGATGCGCCGCATCCAGGAGGCGGGGAACCGTCCGCTGGCGCTGGTCGGCGGGGCCACGGGTCTGATCGGCGACCCCAAACCCACGGCCGAGCGCACGCTGAACGCGCCGGAGGTCGTGGCCGGCTGGGTGGAGCGGCTGCGCGCCCAGATCGAGCCGCTGCTCCACTTCGACGGGCCGAACGCCGCGGTGATGGTCAACAACCTGGACTGGACCCAGGGCATGTCGGCCATCGAGTTCCTGCGGGACATCGGCAAGCACTTCCGGGTCAACAAGATGATCGCCAAGGAGGCCGTCTCCCGGCGGCTCAACTCCGACGCGGGCATCAGCTACACCGAGTTCAGCTACCAGATCCTCCAGGGCATGGACTTCCTGGAGCTGTACCGGCGGCACGGCTGCACGCTCCAGACCGGCGGCAGCGACCAGTGGGGCAACCTCACCTCCGGCACGGACCTGATCCACCGGGTGGCGCCGGACGCCCAGGTGCACGCGCTGGGCACTCCGCTGATCACCAAGGCGGACGGCACCAAGTTCGGCAAGACCGAGTCCGGCACGGTGTGGCTCGACCCGGAGATGACCACGCCGTACGCGTTCTACCAGTTCTGGGTCAACGCGGACGACCGGGACGTCTCCAAGTTCCTGCGGATCTTCAGCTTCCGGTCCCGCACGGAGATCGAGGAGCTGGAGCGGCAGACCGAGGAGCGTCCGCAGGCCCGTGCCGCGCAGCGCGCCCTCGCCGAGGAGCTGACGACGCTGGTGCACGGCGCCGGTCAGACGGCCGCGGTGATCGCCGCGTCGAAGGCGCTGTTCGGCCAGGGCGAGCTGGCGGAGCTGGACGAGCGGACGCTGGCCGCGGCGCTGTCCGAGGTGCCGCACATCCGGGTCGCCGAGCCGGCCGCGGTGGTCGACCTGTTCGCCGAGGTCGGCCTCGTGGCCAGCAAGTCCGCCGCCCGGCGGACCGTGAAGGAGGGCGGGGCCTACGTGAACAACGTGAAGGTCGCCGCCGAGGACTTCGTCCCGGGGACCGACGCGCTGCTGCACGGGCGGTGGCTGGTGCTGCGGCGGGGGAAGAAGAACCTGGCCGCGGTGGAGGTCACCGGCGCCTGAGACGCCGTAGGGACGTGGGGGTGCGGGGCATGGGGTGCGGGCGAGCGTCCGCCGTGGGGCGGGTCGCCAGCGCACCCCGTGCCCCGTCCGCCGTGGGGCGGTGGCCGGCGCACCCCGTGCCCCGTCCGCGCGCCGGGGGTTCAGGCGCGCTGGTGCTTCCGCTTGCCCAGCGTCGCCATGTACAGGGCGTCCACCGCGGCGACGATGATGATCGCGGCCACCAACTGGAAGGCGTGCCGGCTCCAGTCGATGCCAGGGGTCGCGGCCACGCCGAGCGCGCGGGCGACGGCGTTGCCGACGATGGCGCCGAGCACACCGCAGATGGTGGTCAGCCACAGGGGGCTGTGCTGTTTGCCCGGGATGACCGCCTTGGCGATCAGGCCCAGCACGAATCCCACGATGATCGCCCACAACCAGCCCATGGCTGCCTCCTCGTACGGCTCGACCTGAGCATTACCGTCAGTGTGCCGCCGTGCACCGTCCGGCGCATGCCGGGTTCCGCCGTACGTGGCGGGGCGGCCGGCATCGCCGCAGGGTGCGCGGGCCCCGGTCTCGTGGACGGCGCGGGCGCGGCGTACCGTTGACAATGCCCCGGTCCGGTACCCCTCCGGTTCCCCTCCGGGTGTGGACGGCGGCGCGAGCCGGGGAAGTCCTGAGCGGGCGGATGGTGGAATGTGATGCGGAAGCAGCACGGCGACGACGTCCAGGTGTTCCGGATCACCGGGGCCCGGACGGGACTCGCCGAGGACGTACGGGGCCGGCAGCGGCGGTACGTGATCTCGATGACGATCCGTACCCTCTCGGTGATTCTCGCGGTCTCCCTGTGGAACGTCGAGCGGTACGTGGCCGTCGTCGCGCTCGTGCTCGGCGCGGTCCTCCCCTACATCGCCGTGGTGATCGCCAACGCGGGCCGGGAGAGGCCGCCGTCGCTTCCGTCGACGTTCGTCACCGTGCCCGTGCGGCCGATGATCACGCCGCCGGCGCAGAGCGAGGACGAACCGGCGGAGCCGTCCGGAATGCCCGGTGAACGCCCCGGTCCGGCCTGAGCACGGCGGACGCGGCGGAAGCGGAATGCCGCCACATGTCAAGCTCAAGAAAACCTCAGATCAATCCTGCTGTTCCGGTGCCGGGCGATGGGGTGCGCGTGACATACTGCGTACGCGCTCCGCATCCCCCGTCGGAGCGACAGACCGACGCCGGGCAGCTCCCCCCGTGGCTGCTCGGCGTCGCCTTGTTCCCCCCCGTTTTCGTGAGACGAACCCGTGAGTGACGAGACCCCGATCTGCTCCGCCAAGGGCTGCCGCACCGACGCCGTGTGGGTGCTGGCGTGGAACAACCCCAAGGTCCACACTCCGGATCGCCGCAAGACGTGGCTCGCCTGCGACGAGCACCGCGAACATCTCTCGCAGTTCCTCGGTGTACGGGGGTTCCTCAAGGACGTGGTGACGCTCCCGGAGTGGCAGGCGTCCGAAGACGCCGGGCCGCCGGTGGCGGACTGACGAAGGCCCTTTTGAACCGCTGATCGATCCGCGGGTGCCGGACGTGGCTGCCCGGTTCAGGGGGTGACGTCCCGCGGCGGGGCGGGCGGTGCGCGAACAGTGCCGGGCCCTGGCACCGCGCCGTGATCCGGCCCGATCCGGACGAAAGACCCTAGCCGCCGATCGCGGACATGGGCCGGTCCGGCTGGACGAACGAGGGGTCGTCCAGGCCCGCTCCGGCCTTCTTCCCCCACATCGCCAGGCGCCACACGCGGGCGATCTCCTCGTCCGGCGCGCCCGAACGCAGGGCAGCGCGGAGGTCGGTCTCCTCGGTGGCGAACAGGCAGGTCCGTATCTGGCCGTCGGCGGTGAGGCGGGTGCGGTCGCAGGCCGCGCAGAACGGGCGGGTGACCGAGGCGATCACGCCCACCCGGTGCGGGCCGCCGTCCACCAGCCAGCGCTCCGCCGGTGCCGAGCCGCGCTCCTGGGCGCCCTCGGGGGTGAGGTCGAAGCGGGTGCCCAAGGAGGTGAGGATGTCCCCGGCGGTGACCATGCCCTCGCGTTTCCAGCCGTGCTGGGCGTCCAGGGGCATCTGCTCGATGAAGCGCAGTTCGTAGTCGTGCTCCACCGCCCAGGCGAGCAGGTCCGGGGCCTCGTCGTCGTTCAGGCCCGGCATCAGGACCGAGTTGACCTTGACGGGGGTCAGACCGGCTTCGCGGGCGGCTTCCAGTCCCTCCAGCACGTCCTTGTGGCGGTCGCGGCGGGTGAGGGTCTTGAAGACGTCCGGGCGGAGGGTGTCCAGGGAGACGTTGACCCGGTCCAGGCCCGCCGCCTTCAGCGCGGCAGCGGTGCGCCTGAGGCCGATGCCGTTGGTGGTGAGGGACATCCGGGGGCGCGGGGCGAGGGCCGCGACGCGCTCGACGATGCCGGTCAGGCCCGGGCGCAGCAGCGGCTCGCCTCCGGTGAAGCGGACCTCCTCGATGCCGAGCGTGCGCACCGCGATGTCGATGAGCCGGACGATCTCGTCATCGGTGAGCAGGTCCGGCTTGGCCAGCCACTGGAGGCCCTCCTCGGGCATGCAGTACGTGCAGCGCAGGTTGCACCGGTCGGTCAGTGAGACCCTCAGGTCGGTGGCCACCCGGCCGTAGGTGTCGATGAGCACGTGGGCCCCCTCCCTCTCCGGATCACTCGCTCCGTAGCGGCTGCGTGTCTCCTGTCATCTGCGAGCCTACGTGACCCCAGCGACAACGACAGCGGCCCGATCCCACGAGGTACGGCACGGCCGCGTCGTAGGACCGTACAGTCCCCCGCGACGCGGCCGTCCGTACGAACCCTCAGTGCGCTCCGGTGCCGGTCAGGGACCGCACCTCCAGCTCCGCGTACTTGCCGGCGTCCGGGACCTCCTTCGACAGCAGGGTGCCCACGACGCCGAGCAGGAAGCCGACCGGGATGGAGATGATCCCGGGGTTCTCCAGCGGGAACCAGTGGAAGTCGACGCCGGGGAACATGGAGGACTCCTTGCCGGAGACCACCGGCGAGAACAGCACCAGGCCGACCGCCGTGACCAGGCCGCCGTAGATCGACCACAGGGCGCCCGAGGTGGTGAACCGCTTCCAGAACAGGCTGTAGAGGATGGTCGGCAGGTTGGCGGAGGCGGCGACCGCGAAGGCGAGGGCCACCAGGCCGGCCACGTTCATGTCGCGGGCCAGGGCGCCCAGGAGGATCGAGACGGCACCGATGCCCACGGTCGCGTAGCGGGCCGCGTTGATCTCCTGTTTCTCGGTGGCCCGGCCCTTCCTGATGACGTTCGCGTAGATGTCGTGGGCGAAGGACGAGGACGAGGCCAGGGTCAGGCCCGCGACGACCGCGAGGATGGTGGCGAAGGCGACCGCCGAGATGGTGGCGAGCAGGACGGCTCCCCAGTCGGAGTGGAGGCCGCCCAGGTGCAGCGCCAGGAGGGGGGCCGCGGTGTTGCCCGCCTTGTTGGAGCCGGTGATCTCGTCCGGTGTGATCAGTGCGGCGGCTCCGAAGCCGAGGGCGAGGGTCATCAGGTAGAAGGTGCCGATCAGGCCGATCGCCCAGAAGACCGACTTACGGGCGGCTCTGGCGGTGGGGACCGTGTAGAAGCGGATCAGGATGTGCGGCAGGCCGGCGGTGCCGAGGACCAGGGCGAGGCCGAGCGAGAGGAAGTCCAGCTTGGTGGTGCCGGTGGCGCCGTACTTCAGGCCGGGCTCCAGGAACGCCGAACCCTTGCCGCTGTTGGCGGCGGCCTTCCCCAGCAGGTCCGAGACGTTGAAGTCGAACTTGAGCAGCACCAGGAAGGTCAGCAGGAGGGCCCCCACGATCAGCAGCACCGCCTTGACCATCTGGACCCAGGTGGTGCCCTTCATACCGCCGATGGTGACGTACACGATCATCAGGACGCCGACCAGGGCGACGATGCCGATCTTGCCGCCGTCGCTGGTGATGCCCAGCAGCAGCGAGACGAGGACGCCGGCACCCGCCATCTGGGCCAGCAGGTAGAAGATCGACACGACGATCGTGGAGGTGCCGGCGGCCGTGCGGACGGGGCGCTGGCGCATCCGGTAGGCCAGGACGTCGCCCATCGTGTAGCGGCCGGAGTTGCGCAGCGGCTCGGCGACCAGGAGCAGGGCGACGAGCCAGGCGACGAGGAAGCCGATGGAGTACAGGAAGCCGTCGTAGCCGAACAGGGCGATCGCGCCGGCGATGCCGAGGAAGGACGCGGCGGACATGTAGTCGCCGGAGACGGCCAGTCCGTTCTGGAAGCCGGTGAACTGCCGTCCGCCGGCGTAGAAGTCGGCGGCGTCCTTGGTCTGCCGGCCGGCCCAGACGGTGATGACGAGGGTCGCGGCGACGAACACCGCGAACAGGGTGACGATCAGGGTCCGGTGCTCGCTCGCCTCACCGGCGGCCAGCAGGGTGTGCGATGCCCGGCCAGTGGCCGACAGGGTGTGCTGTGCGGGGCTCATGCGCCGCCCTCCATCCGGGACTTGATGGCCTCGGCCCGCGGGTCCAGCTCGGCGGCGGCGTGTCGCGCGTACCACCAGGCGATGAGGAACGTGGTGAGGAACTGGGCGAGTCCCAGGACGAAAGCCACGTTGATGTTGCCGGCCACCTTGGTGCCCATGAAGCCGCCCGCGTAGTTGGACAGCAGGACGTACAGCAGGTACCAGGTGATGAAGGCGATGGTGAGGGGGAAGGCGAAGGAGCGGTGGGCGCGGCGCAGTTCACCGAACTCCGCGCTCTGCTGCACCTCGGTGAACTCCTCGGTGGAGGGAAGTGGGGTCCCCGGTGTCGCGGGGGGCGGTGTCTCGGTGGCCACGGAGTCTCCTCGGGTGACGGACCTGCGCGTTGTCTGACTCGGCTGTACGGGCGCCAGGTGAGCGGACGTCACGTGGCACCGTGCTTGTCGTGCTCCGGGGAACCGTGATCGGGCCGGTCCCCCTGACCACGGTCACGGCGCCGCGCGCGGAGTGGTTCACGCCGGTTTCGTCCGGCGGCAGCACGCGCGCGCGGGAGTACGCGGATGTGCGGCTTCCGGGCGGCACGCGTCGTGCTCTTCCGGAGACCGGGCGCGGCAGATAGCTTCGGCCTGCACCACCCGTCATGTACCTGCCCAGGCACCACCCGTGCCCCGGGCGGTTCTGCACCCGGATGATGTGGAGATCCCATGGCTCATCTGCGTTCCGGACGCCGGTTCGCGCTCGCCGTGCCGGTTCTCGACGTGCTGCGCGCGGTCGGCTGACCGCCGCCAGGCCGGCGCCTCGCCGCAGTCCCGCACGACCCGCTCGTACCGCGAACGAACTGGAGAGAACCGACCCATGACCGCGTTCACGCCACGCCGCCGTCGCGCCCTCGCCCTCCCGGCCGGGATGGCCCTCGCCACGGCACTCGCGTTCCTGCCCGGCACCACCGCGTCCGCCGCCGGGAGCGCCCCGGTGTCCGCCGCCGACGGGCCCGTACTCAGCTATGTCGTCAACGTCGGCCCGGGGCACGGTGTCGCGCACCGTGTACGGAAGGCGATCGCCGAGGCCGGAGGCTCGGTGGTGATCACCTACGACCGGATCGGCGTGATCGTCGTCCACTCCGCGAACCCCGGGTTCGCCGAGGCCATGCGCACGGTGCGCGGGGTCGACTCGGCGGGTGCCACCCGCAACGCGCCGCTGCCCGCCCAGTCCACCACCGACGTCGGCACGCCGAAGGTGCTCGGCGCCGAGGAGGCCGCCGAGGCGGGCGCCCGGGCGGCCGACGGCCAGGATCCGCTGGAGCCGCTCCAGTGGGACCTGCCGGCCATCAAGGCGGACAAGGCGCACGAGAAGACCCTCGGCAGCCGCGACGTCACGGTCGCCGTCATCGACACGGGCGTCGACGACACCCACCCGGACATCGCGCCCAACTTCGACCGCGAGGCGTCCGCCGACTGCGTGTCGGGCAGGCCGGACACGACGGACGGCGCCTGGCGGCCGAGCGCGTCGGAGAGCCCGCACGGCACGCACGTGGCGGGCGAGATCGCGGCGGCGAAGAACGGCGTGGGCGTCACGGGTGTGGCACCGGGGGTCCGGGTCGCCGGCATCAAGGTCGGCAACCCGGACGGGTATTTCTACACGGAGGCCGTGGTCTGCGGCTTCGTGTGGGCGGCCGAGCACCACGTCGACGTGACCAACAACAGCTATTACACCGACCCGTGGTACTTCAACTGCACCACCGACCCGGACCAGAGGGCGCTCGTGGACGCCGTGACCCGGGCCTCGCGGTACGCGGAGAAGAAGGGCACGGTCAATGTCGCGGCGGCGGGCAACGAGCGCTACGACCTCGCCTCCCACTCGATCACCGACCCGGTCTCCCCCAACGACGGCACGCCCTCCCAGCGGGTGATCGACCCGCACACGTGCTACGACATACCGACCCAGCTGCCGGGTGTCGTGACGGTCGCGGCGACGGGCGCCAAGGGTCTGAAGTCCTCCTTCTCCAACTACGGCCTCGGCGTGATCGACATCGCCGCGCCCGGCGGTGACTCGACGGCCTACCAGGCGCCGCGGCCCCCGGCGACCAGCGGCCTCATCCTGGGCCCGCTGCCCGGCGGCAAGTGGGGCTACATGGCGGGCACGTCCATGGCGACACCGCATGTCGCCGGGGTCGCCGCATTGATCAAGTCAACCCACCCGCACGCCTCCGCGGCCCTCGTCAAGGCACTGCTGTACGCGGAGGCCGACGCGACGCCGTGCACGGACCCGTACGACATCGACGGGGACGGCAAGGTGGACGCGGTGTGCGAGGGGACGAGGAACCACAACGGCTTCTACGGCTGGGGGACGGCGGACGCGCTGGCCGCCGTGACGAGGTAGTTCCCTCGATATATTGATTGAATCAATACTGCATAGTGCAGTCATGACTGCAATCAACTACGCGTGGTCCGCGCTGGGCGGTGACCCCGCCCGGCTCGCACGGCTCACCACCGTCCTACGGGAAGGCGCGCTCCCGGCCCGCCTTCCCGTACGGCAGCTGGCCCGCGCGTGCGTGGGGGCGTGCGCGCTGGCCGCCGCGGAGCTGGCGGCCCGCCGGGCCGGACTCGGCGAGGTGCCGGGCGTCCGGGTCGACGACGGCGCGGTCGCCGCCGCCTTCCAGAGTGAGCGCCTCCTGCGGGTCGACGGACGGGAACCGGCCCTCTTCGCGCCGCTGTCCCGGTTCTGGCGGACGGCCGACGGCTGGGTGCGCACCCACGCCAACTACCCGCACCACCGGGCCCGGCTGCTCGGCGCGCTGGATCTGCCGCACGACGCCCCGGTGGAGAAGGTCGCCGGCCGGCTCGCCGCGCTGTCCGCCCTGGAGGCGGAGGACGCGGTCCGCGGCGCGGGCGGCCTCGCGGTGGCACTGCGTACGCCCGCGCAGTGGCAGGCACAGGAGCAGGCCGCCGAGGTGGCCCGGCGGCCACTGGTCGAGCGCGAACGGCTGGACGCGGCACGCACGCGCGTGCTGCCCCCGCTCGATCCGGCCACCGCTCCCCTGCTGCCCGCCGCCGGACTGCGCGTGCTGGACCTGACCCGGGTCCTGGCGGGCCCGGTCGCCACCCGCACACTCGCGCTGCTCGGCGCGGACGTGCTGCGCGTGGACGCCCCATGGCTGCCCGAACTCCCGGACCAGCACGCCGACACGGGCCTCGGGAAACGATCCGCGACGCTCGACCTGGCGGCCGGCCGGGACACCTTCGAGGATCTGCTCAGCACGGCCGACGTCGTGGTCACCGGGTACCGGCCCGGCGCCCTGGACCGGTTCGGCCTCTCCCCGCGGGAACTGGTCGCGCGGCGCCGCGGCCTGATCGTGGCGCAGGTGTCGGCGTGGGGCGCGTTCGGGCCGTGGGGCGGGCGGCGCGGCTTCGACAGTCTCGTGCAGGCCGCCACCGGCATCGCGGTGACCGAGGGCTCGGCCGGGGAGCCGGGTGCGCTGCCCGCGCAGGCCCTGGACCACGGCACCGGCTATCTGCTGGCGGCGGCCGTGCTGCGGGCGCTGACCGAGCAGTCGTACGAGGGCGGGAGCCGGCTGGTCCGGCTGGCGCTGGCCCGGACCGCCCACTGGCTGACGACCGGCATCGGCCCGGATTCGGCCGAGGGGGTGCCGTACCCGGGCCCGGAGGCCTGGCTGACCAGGACCGACGGTCCTCCGGGCCGACTGCGGCACGCCGGCCCGGCCGTGTCCTTCACGGGCGGGCCCACCGCTTGGGCCCGGCCCCCGGGTCCCTGGGGGGCGGACCCGGCCCGCTGGCTGTGACCTCAAGGGCGGCCCTGGCGCTGCCCGGTCCGCTGTCGTGGTCCCGGTCAGCGGGCGTCCATGCTTTCGGGGCTCGGGGCAGCGGCCCCCTCAGGGTCCGGACCGGTGCCCCTCCTGGCCCCCTTGGAGGTCGGACCCGGCCGCTGGCCGTGGCGCCCCGGGCGGCCCCGCGTTGCCCGGTTCAGCGTTGTGGTCCCGGTCAGCGGGCGTCGGCACCTTCAGGGTCCGCAGGCGCCGTCAGCAGTGGGTGCCGGGCCGTCTCGCGGCGTACGTCCACGGGCCGCTCCGGGGGAGGCTCGTACGGCGGCCCCGGTGGGTGGCCGAGTGCACTTCGGCACGTCGTCGGCTGCTGCGGCGTTCCGCCGGGAGTGCTCTGCCGGCCGGTCCCGCCGCGTGACCGTCACACGCCCGCCGCGCCCAGCAGGCTCCCCGCCGCGTACGTCACGCCCATCGCCAGCACGCCGCCCGTCACGTTGCGCAGCACCGCGCGCCCCGGGTCCGCCGCGCCCAGGCGGGCACTGCTCCAGCCGGTGAAAACGAGCGCGGCCAGCACGCAGGCCACGGTGACCGGGAGCCGCTGACTCGCCGGCGGCAGCACGATGGCCAGCAGCGGCAGCAGGGCGCCCACGGTGAAGGCGAGGAAGCTCGCCCAGGCCGCGTGCCAGGGGTTGGTCAGTTCGTCGGGGTCGATGCCCAGCTCCACGCGCGCGTGGGCCCGCAACGCGTCCCGCGCGGTGAGCTGTCCGGCGGCCTCGCGGGCCACCTGCCGGGACAGGCCACGCGCCTCCAGCAGCTCGGTCAGTTCCTCCAGTTCGGCCTCCGGCTGCTCGCGCAGCTCCCGGCGCTCCACGGCCAGCGCGGCCATCTCCGAGTCGCGCTGGGTGGAGACGGAGACGTACTCACCGGCCGCCATCGACATGGAACCGGCGAGCAGACCGGCCAGTCCGGCGGTCAGCAGGGCGGCCCGGCTCCCGGTCGCCCCGGCCACGCCGACGACCAGGCCCGCGGTCGAGACGATGCCGTCGTTGGCGCCCAGCACGGCAGCCCGGAGCCAGTTCAGCCGGGAGCCGAGCGCGCCGCCGTGGGTCTCGTCGTGGGTGGGTTCGGTCACAGCACGGAGGATGCCACCCCGAGGGTCACGGCAGCCGCACCGACGCTCCTGCCGGTGCCGTCCCACCATGCCGTCGCCGGCGCGGCAGGCCCGGCGGTGTCCGGCGGGGGCCGTCGGAGCCCTGCCCGAGTGGCGGGCATGGCGCTCGGCGGGTCGGGCGCGGTGGCTGGCCGGCCCGCTGCGGCGGTCGCCCCAACCCGGCGGGCCGGTGCAGGAGTTCGCCCGGGTTCGGGCCGACCGGCGCCCGACGCTGAGGGGTTATCCCCCGAGGGGTCATACGGTGCATATCGGCCGAGGCCAGACACGGCCCTCGGGGCGGCGGGCCGATAGGAGGCGGCGGGAGCTCCGGTTACGCGGGTGGGTGAAGGCGTCGCCGGTGTACGGGTGGGTGAAGGCGTCGCCGGTGAGCACGTGTTGCCGGCAACCGGTGCACGGCCGCCCACCGCGCCGTCCGGACCGCCGGCGGTCGGGGGTCCGGCGGTGATGCCGGGGCGCCGCTGTGGGCGCGGACCGAACTCGGCCGGGCGTACCCGGCGTTGCGGCACGCGCGCGCGGGCGACGGGCGAGGCCGTGCGGCCCGGCCGGTACCTGACGGAGGACGCTGTCAGTCGTGGCCCGTATCCTCAGGGACCATGCTCGAAGACCATGCGACCGCAGTGTCCTCCCCCACCCCGTGGCCGGCCGCGTATCCGCGGGGATACGCGGTCGTTGACGTGGAGACCACCGGTCTGGCCCGCGACGACCGCATCATCTCCGCGGCCGTGTACCGGCTGGACGGGCGCGGCGAGGTCGAGGACCACTGGTACACGTTGGTCAACCCGGAGCGCGATCCGGGGCCGGTGTGGATACACGGTCTGACGAGTGACGTACTGGAGAGCGCGCCGCTGTTCGGGGACATCGCCGAGGAGTTCGCCGCCCGCCTGGACGGCCGGGTCCTCGTGGCGCACAACGCCGTCTTCGACTGGCAGATGATCGCCCGCGAGTACGCGCGCGTGCGGCGCGAGGCGCCGGTGCGGCAGCGGCTGTGCACCATCGCGCTCTCCAAGGAGCTGGGCCTGCCGCTGCCCAACCACAAGCTGGAGTCGCTGGCGGCGCACTTCGGGGTGGTGCAGCAGCGGGCGCACCACGCGCTGGACGACGCGCGCGTGCTGGCGGAGGCGTTCCGGCCCAGCCTGCGGGCCGCGGCGGTGGGCGGCGTACGGCTGCCGCTGCTGGAGTGCCGGCCGCTGACCGAGTGGTCGGACCGGTCCGTGCCCCGGCAGGCGTCGGGCGGCTACGGCGGCTACCCGTCCGGCAGTTGGCGCCCCTCCCGTAAACGTCCCGTATGCCCGCATCCCAACCCGGGTCGCTACGAGGAGGGCAAACGCCTCAAACAGGGCATGCGGGTAGCCTTTTCGGGTGACACGTCCACCGAGCGTGAACTGCTGGAGGACCGGGCCGTGGAGGCCGGACTGCACGTCGCCACCAGCATCTCCCGGCTGACCAGCCTGCTGGTGACCAACGACCCCGACTCGGGCACCTCGAAGACGGTCAAGGCCCGGCAGTACGGCACGCCGGTCGTGGACGAGGCCGCGTTCGGGCAGCTGCTCGGCGACGTCGAGCCCGCCGACGGGTGAACCGGGCGGCGGGTCCGCCGGTGAACCCTCGCCCCGGCGGGTCACCGTACGAACGGGTGATTGCCACACGACTCACCCGGCGCCCGCTCGCCCACGGATCGGCGACGGCTCACCCTGTGGCCCATGGCGACATGTGAAGTCTGCGGCAATGACTACGGAATGACCTTCGAGGTGCACGCGCAGGGCGCGGTGCACGTCTTCGACTGCTTCTCCTGCGCGATCCACCGCATGGCCCCGATCTGCGAGCACTGCCGCGTGCAGATCATCGGCCAGGGCGTCGAGGTCGACGGGCACTGGTTCTGCGGCGCGCACTGCGCCCGCGCCGAGGGAAACGCGGGCATCGTCGACCGGGTGTGACCCGGTACCCGCCTGATTGCACCCCGCGGCCCGGAGGTACCGTCGTGGGGTGCACCGCTACCGCTTCCTGTTGTCCCGCCAGTGGGTGATCCTCACCCTCGTCGCGATCGCGCTGATCCCGACGATGATCAAGCTGGGTTTCTGGCAGCAGCACCGGTACCAGGAGCGCACCGCCCGTAACGACCTGGTCTCCGCCGCGCTGCACGCCGAACCGGTCCCGGTGGAGCGGCTCACGTCTCCCGGGCACGCCGTGACCCGCACGGAGAAGTACCGCACGGTCACCGCCACCGGCACCTTCGACACCGCCAGGCAGGTCGTGGTCCGGCGCCGCACCAGCGCCGACGGCGAGGTCGGCTTCCACGTCCTGACCCCCCTGGTGCTCACGGACGGCAAGGTGCTGCTCGTCAACCGCGGCTGGATCCCCGCGAACGGCGTGCAGACCGTATTCCCGAAGATTCCCGCCCCGCCGGCCGGCCGGACCACGATCACCGGACGGCTGAAGGCCGACGAGACGACCGCGGCGAGCGGCATCAAGAACGTCGAGGGCCTCCCCGACCGGCAGATCATGCTGATCAACAGCGCGGAGGAGGCGCACCGCCTGGGCGCGCGGGTACTCGGCGGCTACGTCGAGCAGACCGCGCCCGCGGCGAAGGGCGGCTCCCCCGAGCAGATCTCCGACCCGGGCAGCGAGGACGCCCCGCTGAACTACGCGTACATGATCCAGTGGTGGCTGTTCGCGGCGGCCGTACCGGTCGGCTGGTGGTTCCTGGTCCGGCGTGAGATCCGCGACCGGGAGGAGGCCGCGGCCGAGCGGAAGCCGGAGGAGAGCGAGCCGGCCACGGTCTGAGGCGGACACCGCATAGGTCTGAGACGGGCCCACCGGGGCGCCGTCGGCTCGGGGAAGTCTCACCCCGGCGGCGCACCCCCTGGTTGGCCCCCAGGTCCACCGGGAAACCGCATCCCGTGAACGCGCGCATCGAGGACTACGCCCTCATCGGCGACGAGCAGAGCGCGGCCCTGATCGGGCGGGACGGCTCGGTCGACTGGCTGTGTCTGCCCCGTTTCGACTCCGGCGCCTGCTTCGCCCGGCTGCTGGGCGACGAGAACCACGGCCACTGGCGGATCGCCCCCGAGGGGGCGGACGTCTGCACCCGCCGCGCCTACCGGTCCGACACCCTCGTCCTCGACACCGAGTGGGAGACCGCCGACGGCACGGTACGGGTCACCGACCTGATGCCACAGCGCCAGCGCGCGCCCGACGTCGTACGGATCGTGGAGGGCCTCGGCGGCCGGGTCACCGTCCGCAGCACGCTCCGCCTCCGCTTCGACTACGGCTCGGTCATGCCGTGGATGCGGCGCGTGGACGGCCATCGGGTGGCCGTCGCGGGCCCGGACTCCGTCTGGCTGCGCACCGAGCCGGCCGTGGACGCCTGGGGCGAGGACCACGCCACCCACGCGCGGTTCACCGTCGAGGAGGGCGAACGGATCGCGTTCGTGCTCACCTGGCACCCCTCGCACGAGAAGCGCCCGCCGCTCATCGACCCGTACGAGGCGCTGGAGCACAGCGTCACCGACTGGCGGCGGTGGGCGCGGCGGTGCCGGTACGACGGCCCCCACCGGGACGCGGTCGTCCGCTCCCTGATCACCCTCAAGGCCCTCACCTACGCCCCGACCGGCGGGATCGTCGCCGCGCCGACCACGTCACTGCCCGAGCAGCCGGGCGGTGTGCGCAACTGGGACTACCGCTACTGCTGGCTGCGCGACTCCACCCTCACCCTCGGCGCGCTGCTCGACGCGGGCTACCAAGAGGAGGCCGAGGCGTGGCGGGACTGGCTGCTGCGCGCGGTCGCCGGCGACCCGGCCGACCTCCAGATCATGTACGGCGTCGCGGGCGAGCGGCGGGTGCCGGAGACGGACCTGCCGTGGCTGCCCGGCTTCGCCGGCTCCTCCCCCGTGCGGACCGGCAACGGCGCCGTCGACCAGCTCCAGCTGGACGTGTACGGCGAGGTGATGGACTCCCTGTCGCTGGCCCGCGGCTCGGGCCTGCGCACGAAACCGCACATGTGGGCCATGCAGCGTGCGCTGATGGAGTATCTGGAGTCGGCGTGGCGGCAGCCGGACGAGGGCCTGTGGGAGGTGCGCGGCGGCCGGCGCCAGTTCGTGCACTCCAAGGTGATGGTGTGGGTGGCCTTCGACCGGGCCGTGCGGACTATGGAGCGGCACCCGGAGCTGCGCGGCGACCTGGCGGGCTGGCGCGGCCTGCGCGACGAGGTCCACCGGGAGGTGTGCGAGAAGGGCTTCGACCGGGAGCGGAACACCTTCACCCAGTAGTACGGCTCCCGCGGACTCGACGCCGCGCTGCTGCTCATCCCCCGCGTCGGATTCCTGCCGCCGGACGACCCGCGGGTCGTCGGCACGGTCGACGCGATCCGCGGCGACCTCGGGCACGGCGGCTTCCTGCGCCGCTACGACACCGAGGAGGCGGGCTCGGAGATCGACGGGCTGCCCGGTGCCGAGGGCGCCTTCGTGGCCTGCTCGTTCTGGCTCGCCGACGCGCTGCACCGGACCGGCCGGACGAAGGAGGCGCGGGAGCTGTTCGACCGGCTGGTGGGCCTGTGCAACGACGTGGGACTGCTGGCCGAGGAGTACGACCCGGTGGACGGCCGCCAGCTGGGCAACTACCCGCAGGCGTTCAGTCACGTCGGCCTGGTCAACACCGCCCTCACCCTGTTCGGGGGTGACGAGGCAGGATAGGGGCCATGGATCTTGGACTGAAGGACCGGGTGTACGTCGTCACCGGAGCCACGCGCGGGCTGGGCAACGCCGCCGCGCGGGAACTCGTCGCCGACGGGGCGAAGGTGGTCATCACCGGCCGGGACGAGCAGCGGGTCGCCGACGCCGCCGCCGCGCTGGGCCCGAACGCGGTGGGCGTGGCCGTGGACAACGCCGACCCGGACACCGCCGAACGGCTGATCGCCGCCGCGCGTGAGCACTTCGGCGGTTTTCACGGGGTGCTGGTGAGCGTGGGCGGGCCGGCGCCGGGGTTCGTCGCCGACAACACCGACGAGCAGTGGCGCGACGCGTTCGAGTCGGTGTTCCTCGGCGCGGTCCGCATCGCCCGCGCGGCGGCGGCCGAGCTGGCGGCGGGCGGAGTCATCGGGTTCGTGCTGTCGGGGTCGGTGTACGAGCCCATCCCGGGGCTGACCATCTCCAACGGGCTGCGGCCCGGGCTCGCCGGGTTCGCCAAGTCGCTCGCGGACGAACTGGGGCCGCGGGGGATCCGGGTGGTGGGGGTGCTGCCGTCGCGGATCGACACGGACCGCGTACGCGAGCTGGACGCCCTGTCCGCGGACCCCGAGGCCACCCGGAGGGCGAACGAGTCACGCATCCCGCTGCGCCGTTACGGCACGCCGGAGGAGTTCGGCAGGGTGGCCGCGTTCCTGCTGTCCCCGGCCGCGTCCTACCTGACCGGCCTCATGGTGCCCGTGGACGGGGGCATGATGCACGGTTTCTAGCCGACCGATGGCGGCGGCCCGCCGGACCACCCCGCCGGACCAGGGCCGCGGCCCGGCGGACCGGGCGGGCCCGTACAGGAGCTGTCCGCGGACCGGGGGGCCTACGGCAGCCGACGGCGGACCGGGCGGCCGTACGGGCGGAGCCGCCGGCGGACCGGGCGCCGTCCGGCAGCCGGGCGGCAGGCCGTGCGGTGCCGGTGGCGGTGGTGCGACCGGCACGCGCGCGTGAGGTTATTCGCCGAGGCCGGCCAGGTCCCGCAGGCGGCGGGTCTGTGCGGCGCGCTCGGCGGCGCGCTGGGTGTCGTAGTCCCGGCCCTGCGCGCCCCGTACCAGCGCCTTGGTCTCCACCACGGCGTCCCGGGGCGCGGCCAGCACCGCCGCGGCCAGGTCGCGCACCGCCGCGTCGAGTTCCGCCGCGGGCACGGCGAGGTTGGCCAGGCCGCTCGTCACCGCCTCCTCGGCCCCGACGAACCGTCCGGTCACGCAGATCTCGAGCGCGCGGCCGTATCCGACGAGGCTCACCAGCGGGTGGGTGCCGGTCAGGTCGGGGACGAGTCCGAGGCTGGTCTCACGCATGGCGAACTGCACGTCGTCGGCGACGACCCGGAGGTCGCAGCCGAGCGCGAGCTGGAAGCCGGCGCCGATGGCATGGCCCTGGACGGCCGCGATGGACACGATGTCGTTCCGCCGCCACCAGGTGAACGCCTCCTGGTACTCGGCGATGGTGGCGTCGAGCCCGGCGTCGTCACGGTGCGCGAGTTCCATGAAGGACGGCTCGCCCGGGATTCCCTCCGGGGTGAACATCTGCCGGTCCAGCCCGGCGGAGAAGGACTTGCCCTCGCCGCGCAGCACGACGACCCGGACGGAGCCCGGCAGCTGCTGACCGACCTCGGCGAGCGCCCGCCACAGAGCCGGGCTCTGGGCGTTGCGCTTGGCCGCATTGGTCAGCGTCACCGTGGCGAGCGCGTCGTCGACGGTGAGCCGTACGCCGTCCTTGTCGAGTACAGGAGTGAGGTCCTGGTCGGGCGAAGCCATGGGGCGCCTCCGATGGGTGCGGTCAGCAGAGCAGAGCTAAGTGACTGCACAGTAACCACCCGGTCGGTCAGTCCGCCGACCGGGTGGCCACCATCGAAGCCGATGGGCCGCCCGACGTCAGGACGTTGCGGCCTTCTTGCCCCGGGTCGCTCCGCCGCGTCCACGCAGCGTGACGCCCGATTCACTGAGCATCCGGTGCACGAAGCCATACGAGCGGCCGGTCTCCTCGGCCAGCGCCCGGATGCTCGCACCGGAGTCGTACTTCTTCTTCAGGTCTGCCGCGAGCTTGTCGCGCGCGGCGCCGGTCACCCGGCTGCCCTTCTTCAGAGTCTCGGCCACCCGTGCCTCCTCATGGGAAGTGCGCTCTGGTTCTCCTCATGATCACCCCTTCCGGGCCTGATGGCCACCCATTCGGCAAGGTCCGTGCGACATCGTTGTGACGACAGGAGTCGGTCCCCACAATCGGAATCGGACATTCCATGCAGTGGCGTCCGTGGGTCCGAACGGGTGGATTCGCGAAGCAGCAGGTCAGAGACGCGAACGGCCGATCCCCCGACTGCCGGGGGATCGGCCGGAAAATCCGTGTACGACACACCTCGATACGAGGAGATCTCACACAGATGGTGGATCACGGATCGGCCGAATGATCCATACTCAGTGGATCAGGCTTTCGATCACGCCAGGGCGACGAGGTCCGCGTAGTCGGAACCCCACAGATCCTCGACGCCGTCCGGGAGCAGGATGATCCGCTCCGGCTGGAGCGCCTCGACGGCGCCCTCGTCGTGGGTGACCAGGACGACCGCGCCCTTGTAGGTGCGCAGGGCGCCGAGGATCTCCTCCCGGCTGGCCGGGTCGAGGTTGTTGGTCGGCTCGTCCAGGAGCAGCACGTTCGCCGAGGAGACGACGAGCGTGGCGAGGGCCAGCCGGGTCTTCTCACCGCCGGAGAGGACACCGGCGGGCTTGTCGACGTCGTCGCCGGAGAACAGGAACGAGCCGAGCACCTTGCGGACCTCGACCAGGTCCATGTCGGGGGCGGCCGAGCGCATGTTCTCCAGGACCGTGCGGTCGGGGTCCAGGGTCTCGTGCTCCTGCGCGTAGTAGCCGAGCTTGAGGCCGTGGCCGGGGACGACCTGGCCGGTGTCGGGCCGCTCCACGCCCCCGAGCAGACGCAGCAGCGTCGTCTTGCCGGCGCCGTTGAGGCCGAGGATGACGACCCGGGAGCCCCGGTCGATGGCCAGGTCGACGTCGGTGAAGATCTCCAGCGAGCCGTACGACTTCGACAGACCCTCGGCCATCAGCGGGGTCCTGCCGCAGGGCGAGGGGTCGGGGAAGCGCAGCTTGGCGACCTTGTCGGACTGGCGGACCGCCTCCAGGCCGGACAGCAGCTTGTCCGCGCGGCGGGCCATGTTCTGCGCGGCGACCGTCTTGGTGGCCTTGGCGCGCATCTTGTCGGCCTGCGTGTGCAGCGCGGCGGCCTTCTTCTCGGCGTTGGCGCGCTCACGCTTGCGGCGCTTCTCGTCGGCCTCGCGCTGCTGCTGGTAGAGCTTCCAGCCCATGTTGTAGACGTCGATCTGGGAGCGGTTGGCGTCCAGGTAGAACACCTTGTTGACGACCGTCTCGACCAGGTCGACGTCGTGGGAGATCACGATGAAGCCGCCGCGGTAGGTCTTCAGGTAGTCGCGCAGCCAGACGATCGAGTCCGCGTCGAGGTGGTTGGTCGGCTCGTCGAGCAGCAGGGTGTCCGCGTCCGAGAACAGGATCCGGGCCAGCTCGATACGGCGGCGCTGACCGCCGGAGAGGGTGTGCAGCGGCTGGCCGAGCACCCGGTCGGGCAGGTTCAGCGCGGCGGCGATGGTGGCGGCCTCGGCCTCGGCGGAGTACCCGCCCTTGGTGAGGAACTCGGTCTCCTGGCGCTCGTACTGCCTGAGGGCCTTCTCGCGGGTGGCGCCCTGGCCGTTGGCGATGCGCTGCTCGTTGTCGCGCATCTTGCGGATCAGTACGTCGAGGCCGCGCGCGGACAGGACGCGGTCGCGGGCGAGGACGTCCAGGTCACCGGTGCGGGGGTCCTGCGGCAGGTAGCCGACCTCGCCGGAGCGGGTGATCGTGCCGCCGGCGGGGACACCCTCACCGGCCAGGCACTTGGTGAGGGTGGTCTTGCCGGCGCCGTTGCGGCCGACGAGACCGATGCGGTCGCCCTTGGCGACACGGAAGCTGGCGTTCTCGAGGAGGACGCGCGCACCGGCGCGCAGCTCGATACCGGAGGCGGAGATCACGGACAGACTCCAGGGCGTACGGAATTGACGGGTGGGCGGCTGCGGACGTTCCCGCCGTCTAATGCGCGAGGAGAATGGCCATGGGCCAAGTCTAACGGGGCCGGGCAAGCGGTTTTCTTCTCCGTCCGCCCGTGCGGCCCCGGCGTGGGAGGCCGTCGCCGGGCGGGGTGCGGCCGGGGTGATCCGGCCGCGGTCGTCCAGGGCGACGACGTGCCCGGTCCAGGCGGTGTGCGCGCGCGGCCGGCCGAGCAGCAGGGCCGCGCCCCGCCGTACGGCCGGGGTGTTGTCGGTGGCGCCTGTCACACTCGCAGGCACCGGAAGCGATGCGCGAAGGAGTGGTCGGCATGGCGGGCACGGGTGGCGCACGGCCGGGCATCTGCCCCACGCTGCTGTACGCGGACGCGAAGGCGGCGATCAGACAGCTGACGGAGGCCCTCGGCTTCACCGAGCTGTCGGTGTACGAGACGGCGGACGGCACGGTGCAGCACGCCGAACTGGTCCAGGGCAACGGCGCGGTGATGATCGGCTCCCGAGGCCGCGGCGGCGTCTTCGACACGGCGCTGAGAGACGGCGGACCCGCCGGGGTGTACGTCGTGGTGGACGATGTGGACGCCCACCACGAGCGGGCCGTGGCGCACGGCGTGGAGATCCTGATGCCGCCGACGGACCAGGAGTACGGCTCGCGGGACTACCTGGCGCGGGACGGCGAGGGCAACGTCTGGAGCTTCGGCACGTACGCCCCCGAGATCGGCGTCTGACCCGGTCCCGCGCCGCTCACCGGCCGGTGTGCACCTGGAACGCGGCCCGGCGCACGGCCTTGGCGAGGGCCGGGTCGGGGTGGGCGGCGGCGAGCGCGACCAGGACCTGCACGGTGCGGGGGTGGCCGACGGCGCGGACCTCGTCGAGCAGCTGGGGGACGGTGGGCTGCACAGCGGACTCCAGATGCCGGACCAGCATCGGCGCCTCGCCGTGGTCGGCGACGGCGGCGGCGGTGTCCACCCACAGCCAGGTGGCCTCCTCGCGGGTGAGGACCTCGTGGGCGTCCTCGGGGTCGACGCCGTCGTGCTCGGCGAGCCACAGCAGGGCGTACGGCCGCAGGGCGGGCTCGTCCACGACGGCCCGCACCACGGGCTCGGCGGGGGCGCCGACGACGCGCAGCGCCTCGAAGGCCAGGCCGCGCAGCAGGGCGTCGTCGCCGCGGGCGGCGTGGATCAGCTCGGTGACGGCGCTGCCGACGGGGCGGGCGGCGAGCCAGGCGCGGTACTCGGCGCGGGCCGCGTTGGGGCGGAGCTGGGCGCAGCCGCGGAGCATGTCCTCGGCCGACTGCTCGATGTTGCCGGCGGGGCTCTGCGCGGCCACGCAGATCTGCTCCAGCTTGACCCACACCGCCCAGCTGCCCAGCGGGGTGAGGGTGGCCTGGCCTGCGCCGTAGGTGAGGGCGCCGACGGAGGCGAGGGCCCGCAGCGCCCAGTCGAGGAGCGGGGCGAGGGGGGCGTCGGCGGGGGCCGGTTCCGCCGGGGCGGGGGATCCGGCGGGGCGGCCGGTGCCGGGCTCGTAGGAGACCTCGCAGCGTTCGGTGCGCAGTTCGGTGACCCGCTGCTGGAGCAGGTCGAGCAACTGCTCGACCGGGACCGGACCGGCGGACAGCTGGAGGAGGGAGAGCACCTGGGGCATGGCCGAGACGACCTCGGCGACGGCGGCGGGCTCGTGCGCGTCGGGTTCCGGGCAGGCGAGGGACCAGGCGTCGAAGAGGGCGACCCAGCCGCGCAGGACGGCGCTGTCGTCGCGGTCCCACGCGCGCAGCCGCCAGCCGGGGCGCGCGTCGTCGCCGTGCACCTCGATGAGCCCGGCGAGGCGGGCGGTGTCCCAGTGGGCGCGGATCTGAGCGGGGCTCAGTCCCAGGTCGGCGGCTGCGCGTTCCGCGGTGGCCTCGGAGAGGGTGGCCTTGCCGTCGGCGGTGGCGCCGTCCCGGCCGGGTCCGAGGGCGGCGTCCGCCCAGCGGGCCACGCGGACCGCGCCGGCCAGGCCGGTGCGGGCCATTCCGGCCAGTTCGGCGGGTGCGGGCGTGCCCTCCGGCGGCCGGGGTGCGGCGCGGCGCGGGCGCCGCTGGTTCACAGCTCTGGGGGCGGCGGCCAGGGGTCGTGGTCGGACGAGGCGGAGCCTGGAGTCGCGCGGGATACGGGACGTCACGGGTGCAGTCTTCCGGTTGATGGTCCGAAAACCCAAACGGAATGTCACGGGGGGCGACGGGGGTGGCCAACGCACGGGGTGACAGGGCGGTCGGGAGGACATGTTCCGGCCAGTCGTTCGGCCACAAGCGGAACGGTTCGGGCCGGGGCGGGCCGCGCCCCGGCACCGGGGTCACATCAGCGGGGTCAGGAACCGGCGCAAGTGTTCCTCGTATTCGCCGGGGTCGGCGTTCCACATCGCCGCGTGCGGGGCCCCCGGCACGGTGTGCAGGGTGACGAGGTCGGCGCGGTGCCGGGCGAGCCGGCGGGAGAACTGCCAGGGGGCGACCCGGTCGTCCGGACCGTGGATGAGCAGGGTGGGGACACGGAGCCGCGCCGGTCCCGTGTCCTCGGTGATCCGCCCGGTGTGCAGCCCGGCCCGGCCCTGCGCGGCCCGCACCGCCAGCGGCAGCAGCGGCCGGGGGGTGTGGCGGGCCGCGGCCAGGGCGCGCAGCGTGGCCTGCCAGTTGAGCACCGGCGAGTCGAGAACGAGTCCGGCGACGCGCTCGCGGACGGTGGAGTGCCCGGCGGCGTGCAGGGCCATGGTGGCGCCGGTGGACCAGCCGAGCAGGACGACCCGGCGGGCGCCGCGGCCGACGGCGTAGCGGATCGTCGCGTCGACGTCGCGCCACTCGGTCTCGCCGAGGTGGTTCAGCCCGTCCGGCGGGCGGGGGGCGCCGAGGTCGCCGCGGTAGGCGAGGGCGAGGACCGGCAGGCTGCGGCCGTGCAGGAAGCCCAGGACGTTGAGGACCTGTTCGCGGGTGGTGCCGAGGCCGTGCACGGCGATCACCCAGGTGTCCCGGTGGCCGGGCAGGAACCAGGCGGGCAGCGGGCCGAGTTCGCCGGGCACCTCGACGTCGGTGTGGTCGAGGCCGAGGGCGGTGCCCGGGTTGCCGACGTACAGGTTGGGGGTGAGCCACACCGCGTCGCGGGGGGCGAAGGTGCCGTGGGTGACGCGTTCCAGACGGCGTACGACGGTGTCGGCGGTGTGCCGGGGCGTCTCCAGGACGGGGCCGACGACCGCGTGGCTGCCGTCGCCGGCGAGACCGTAGGTGCCGGGGCGCAGGGAGGCCAGGTCGCGGGTCAGCGTGATCCGGCCGGCTTCCGTGCCGTGCACGGTGAGGCGGGGTTCGGTGGGCAGCGGGCGGCCCGCGGGTGCCTTCAGCGCGGCGTCGCTGGCGAGCCGTCCGGCGGCCACGGAGGCCAGGCCGGCGGCGACGGCGGCGGTGACCGCGGTGGCGGTGGCTCTGACGGTGCGCACGGGTCCAGTGTCGGGGCGGGGTCCGCCACCGGCCAGCGGAGCGGCGGGTGGGGGTGAGGTCCGGGGTGGTGCGACCCGGGCCGCCACCGCCGGGCCCGTACGGCGTGGCCGAGCGCCGTCGCGCCGGAAGAAGGGGGGCCGATCCCCTGAAGCCCGGCGGAGCCGGAGCGCCCGGCTCCCGAGAGCGCGCCGGAACCAGGGCGCCCGGACCCCGGAAGGGAGGCGGAGTCTGGGCGGCCGGCCCGTGGGGACGCGCCCGGGCGACCGAAGCCACCGCCCGGAAGCGCGGCGGAGCCGAGTCAGCCGGCTCCCGGAAGCGGGGCGGAACCGGAGCACCCGCCCCCCGGAAGCCCGGCGGAGCCGGAGAAGCCGGAGCCGGGTCAGCCTGCCCCCGGAAGCGCGGCGGAGTCGGCGAGGGCGGGGCGGGGGCGTGCCGAGGACCGGGGTGTGCGGGGCCCTCTTCGGTGGGCTGGGTGGCAAGGGGTCACCTCCGTTGGCCGTACCCCTTCAAGCGTTCCCCGGCTTCGGCCAGTTGTGCCTCCGAGAGCAGAGACGGTGTCAGGCCCGGCACGGAGGACGCCGTGAGCCACAGGCGGCACATCCACTCCAGTTGGGCGGTGCGGTCGTAGGCCTGGTCGAGGGTGGCGCCGTAGGTGATCGTGCCGTGGTTGCGGAGCAGGCAGCCGGAGCGGCCGTCGAGGGCGCGGAGCATGTGCTCGGCCAGCTCGCCGGTGCCGTAGGTGGCGTAGGGGGCGACCCGGACGGGGCCGCCGAGGGCACCGGCCATGTAGTGGATCAGCGGCAGCTCGTCCACGAGCGTGGAGACGGCGGTGGCGTGCACGGCGTGGGTGTGGACGACGGCCCGGGCGTCGGTGGTGCGGTAGACGGCGAGGTGCATGGGCAGTTCGCTCGTCGGCGTCAGGGTGCCCAGCACCCGGCGGCCGGTGAGGTCGACGCCGGTGATGTCTCCGGGGGTGAGCCGGTCGTAGGGGACGCCCGTCGGGGTGACCAGCACGAGGTCACCGAGGCGCGCGGAGACGTTGCCGGAGGTGCCGACCACGAGTCCGTCGGCGACGGTCCTGCGTGCCGTCGCGACCAGTTCCGCCCAGAGGCGGGCCTCTTCCTGCCGGATGTCTTCCGCTTCTGCCGGGTTCCGCCGCGGTTCAGCCATGCGGCGATCCTGCCAGCCGGCCCGGTGTCCCGGGGGCCGGACGGGTCGGTTCGCGACGAGGGCCGTGCCGGGCGCCGTAGCAGGAGCCGCACCACCGAACGGGCGGATCCGGTCGCGAAACGCCTGAAACGGACACGAATGGTGCCCCCCGGTCCTTCGATGGTCCCTCTTGCCCACTGGACGATCCGGACGATCGCCGCCGACCGCGGGGCCCGGCCGTCCGTCACACCGGAGAGAGGACCGGCCGCCGCCCGGTCGTCCACACCTCGGCCCAGTGGTGGAAGCTGTGCACCGGCAACAGCCGCGCCTTCGCCGGCTCGAACCCGCTGTGGATCGCCTGGTACGGCACCGCGCTGCCGGGCGCGCTGCCGGGCGGCCGGCGGTACTGGACGTTCTGGCAGTACGGCATCGAGGGCACCCTGCCGGGTGACCAGAATCTCTTCGACGGCTCCGTGAGCCGGCTGCGGACCTTCGCGCGCGGCCAGTAACCAAGGGGCGTATGGGGCGACCGGGCGGAGCGGCACGCCGAACCCGTTCGACAGTCACTCCCACGCCGGTCCCAGTTCATCTTCCGTTCACCCAGGTTGCCTACGTTCAGCCTGCCAATGACCTCGAACGATTGCCTGGGTAAATGGAAAGCTTCTCGCTGATCCTCGCGATAGTGGTGGTAACCGCTCTCGCGTTCGATTTCACGAACGGTTTCCACGACACCGCGAACGCGATGGCCACCACCATCTCCACAGGCGCCCTGAAGCCCAAGATCGCGGTGGCCCTGTCCGCCGCCCTCAATCTTGTGGGCGCCTTCCTCTCCGTGGAGGTCGCGAACACGATCTCCAAGGGTCTCGTCGACGAGAGCGGCATCCGTCCCGAGGTCATCTTCGCCGCCCTGGTCGGCGCGATCCTCTGGAACCTGCTGACCTGGCTGGTGGGCCTGCCCTCCAGTTCCTCGCACGCCCTGATGGGCGGCCTGGTCGGTGCCACCGTCGCCTCCGCCGGCTTCGGCGCCGTGCACGGTGACGTCCTGGTCACCAAGGTGCTGCTCCCCGCGGTCGCCGCGCCGATCGTGGCGGGCCTCGCCTCGCTGCTGGCCACCCGGTTCTCCTACGGCATCGGCGGCACCGCCGACGGCGAGGCCACCCGCAAGGGCTACCGCGCCGGCCAGATCGCCTCCGCCGGCCTGGTCTCCCTGGCCCACGGCACCAACGACGCCCAGAAGACGATGGGCATCATCACGCTCGCCCTCGTCGCGGGCGGCTCCATCGCCCCCGGCTCCAACCCTCCCACCTGGGTGATCCTCTCCGCCGGCCTGGCCATCGCGCTCGGCACCTACATCGGCGGCTGGCGCATCATCCGCACCATGGGCAAGGGCCTGACCGACCTGGAGCCGCGCCAGGGCTTCGCCGCCCAGACCAGCGCCGCGACCGCCATCCTGGCCTCCTCCCACCTCGGCTTCTCCCTCTCCACCACCCACGTCGTCTCCGGCTCGGTGATGGGCGCCGGCCTCGGCCGCAAGGGCGGTGTGGTCCGCTGGTCCACCGCCACCCGCATGTTCATCGCCTGGGCGCTCACCCTCCCGGCCGCCGCGCTGGTCGGCGCGGGTGCCGAGTCCGTCACCGGCCTGGGTGACTGGGGCACCGCCGCCGTCGCCGTCTTCCTCGTCGCCGCCAGCGCCGCGATCTGGAAGTTCTCCCGCCGCGAGGTCGTGGACCACACCCACGTGGTCCAGGAGACCGGCGAGCCGGCCGGTGTGATCACCACCGCCATGGCCGCCGTGACCCCGCCCCCGGCCGGCCCGGTCGCCATCGACCTGGACATCGCCTTCCCACGGCAGGCCACCAGCCCGGTCCCGGCCGCCGAGCCCGCTCCCCCGGCCGCCCCGGCCGCCACCGTCTGAGCCCGGTCACCCCGGTTACCGAAGGAAGCATCCCCATGAAGATCGACTGGGCGGCTCTCGGCTCCGTCTTCGGAGTGAGCCTCGTGGCCACCGTGGGCCTGGTGTCCCTGTTCACCCTCGGCATCGCGGGCCTGCACCGGCGCGAGAAGGCCGTGGCGCAGGGCGGCACCGCCGGCCTCGCCGTCACCGGCGCCTACCTCTGCTTCGCGGCCTGCGCGGCGGCGGTGGCGTACGGCATCCACCTGGTCGTGGCCAAGGCCTGACCCGGACCCTCTCGGAGGCTCCCCCGCACCGGTCGTGCGGGGGAGCCTCCGTCCTGTTCCCACCCGTCCCGCGCGTCCCGCGGTGTGGGGATGGGCACACTCTCCCCACGCAGGTCAACGGCAAGTTGACGGCCCTTCCGGGCGCGTGGTGGACTGCCCAGGCCATCTACGGCGGCAGAAGAGGAAGCCGGTGCGAATCCGGCGCGGTCCCGCCACTGTCACCGGGGAGTCATCCCCGGGAGCCAGGAACTCTCGCCGCCGATCGACGTCGAACCAGGGCGCGGACACCCTGAGTGAGGACCTACAGCGACATGCTCGGCTGCCCATCGAGGACCCGTTCGAGGACCCGTACCCGGACCGCTTCCGTCCCCGCGGCCGGCTGAGCCGATGGGTGCCGATCGCACTTACGCGTACGGCGCCGCCGCCGGTCTCCTCGGTGACCTGCTCCTCGGCGATCCGCGCCGCGGGCATCCGGTCGCCGTGTTCGGCCGGGCGGCCGGAGCCGTGGAACGCGCCCTGTGGCACGACCACCGCGGCTGGGGTGCCCTGCACACCGCCGTGTGCGCCGGCGGCGCCGTCGCGCTGGGCGCGCTGGCCGCACGCGCCGCACGCCCCCGTCCCGCCGTCTCCGCCGCGCTGACCGCCGCCGCCACCTGGGCCGTCGTCGGCGGCACCTCGCTCGCCCGTGAGGCCCGAACCGTCGGGCGCGCGCTGGAGGCCGGGGACGTCGAAGCCGCCCGGGCCCGGCTGCCCCACCTGTGCGGCCGGGACCCGCAGGCGCTGGACGCCGACGGCATCGCCCGGGCCGTGGTCGAGTCGGTCGCCGAGAACACCTCCGACGCCGTGGTCGGCGCCCTCGTCTGGGGTGCCGTGGCCGGTGTCCCGGGGCTGCTCGGATTCCGGGCGGTCAACACCCTGGACGCGATGGTGGGCCACAGGTCGCCCCGCCACCGGCGTTACGGCTGGGCCTCCGCCCGCCTCGACGACGTCGCCGGCTGGCCCGGGGCCCGGCTCACCGCCGTACTCGCCACCCTCGCCGGGCCCGATCCGCGCGGTGCCGCGCGGGCCTGGCGGGCCGACGCCTCCCGGCATCCGAGCCCCAACGCCGGTCCCGTGGAGGCCGCGTTCGCGGGCGCCCTCGGGGTACGGCTGGGCGGGACGCTCTCCTACGGCGGCCGGGTCGAACACCGGCCCGTGCTCAACGGCGGCACCGGACGCCCGGTCCGGGTCACCGACATCGACCGGGCCGTACGGCTCTCCCGCCGCGTCGGCCTGCTCGCGCTCGGCGCCACGCTCGCCGCGCGCGGCCTGATGAAGGGACGTGCGAAGTGAACGGGGGTCTCCTCGTCGCCGGCACCACCTCCGACGCCGGCAAGAGCGTCGTGACGGCCGGGATCTGCCGCTGGCTGGTCCGCCAGGGCGTGAAGGTGGCGCCGTTCAAGGCGCAGAACATGTCCCTGAACTCGTTCGTCACCCTGGAAGGGGCGGAGATCGGACGGGCGCAGGCCATGCAGGCACAGGCCTGCCGGGTCGAGCCCACCGCGCTGATGAACCCGGTGCTGCTCAAGCCGGGCGGCGAGCAGAGCAGCCAGGTGGTGCTGCTCGGCAAGCCCGTCGGGGAGCTGAGCGCGCGCGGCTACCACGGGGGCCGCCAACAGCGCCTGCTCGGCACGGTGCTGGACTGCCTGGCCGAGTTGCGGGGCACGTATGACGCGGTGATCTGTGAGGGGGCGGGCAGTCCGGCCGAGATCAACCTGCGGCGGACGGACATCGTCAACATGGGCATCGCCCGCAACGCGCGGCTGCCCGTGCTGGTGGTGGGGGACATCGACCGCGGGGGCGTCTTCGCGTCCTTCTTCGGCACCGTCGCCCTGCTCTCCCCCGAGGACCAGGAACTGGTGGCCGGGTTCCTCGTGAACAAGTTCCGCGGTGACGTGTCGCTGCTGGAGCCGGGCCTGGACATGCTGCACGGGCTCACCGGGCGGCGGACGTACGGCGTCCTGCCCTTCCGGCACGGCCTCGGCATCGACGAGGAGGACGGGCTGAGAGTGTCCCTGCGGGGCACCGTCCGCGAGTCCTCCGTGACGCCCCCGGTCGGCGCGGACGTGCTGCGGGTCGCCGTCTGCGCGGTCCCGCTGATGTCCAACTTCACCGACGTGGACGCCCTCGCCGCCGAACCGGGCGTCGTCGTGCGCTTCGTGGACCGCCCCGAGGAACTGGCCGACGCCGATCTCGTGGTGGTCCCGGGCACGCGCGGCACCGTACGGGCGCTCCAGTGGCTGCGGGACCGCGGGCTGGCGGACGCCCTCCTGCGGCGGGCCGCCGAGGGGCGCCCCGTGCTCGGCATCTGCGGCGGCTTCCAGATGCTCGGCGAGCACATCGAGGACGAGGTCGAGTCGCGCGCCGGACACGTCCCCGGGCTCGGCCTGCTCCCCGTCCGGGTCCGCTTCGCCCGCGAGAAGACCCTCGCCCGGCCCGTCGGCGAGGCCTTCGGCGAGCGGGTCGAGGGGTACGAGATCCATCACGGGGTGGCCGAGCTCACCGGCGGGGACGCCTTCCTGGACGGCTGCCGCGCGGGCCGGACCTGGGGCACCCACTGGCACGGCTCGCTGGAGTCGGACGGCTTCCGGCGGGCCTTCCTGCGCGAGGTGGCCGCCGCCGCGGGCCGCCGCTTCGTGCCCGCGCCGGACACCTCCTTCGCCGCGCTGCGCGAGGAGCAGCTCGACCGGCTCGGCGACCTGATCGAACAGCACGCGGACACCGACGCGCTCTGGCGGCTCATCGAGTCGGGCGCGCCGCAAGGACTGCCTTTCATTCCACCGGGAGCGCCCGCATGAGCACAGTGTTGTTGTTGTCGACCGCCGACACGGATCTGCTGGCGGCCCGGGCCTGTGGCGCCGGCTACCGCATCGGCAACCCCACCCGGGTCGACGTCGCCGGGGAGCTGCCGGCCCTGGTCGAGGGCGCGGACATCGCCGTCGTACGGCTGCTGGGCGGCAAGCGCGCCTGGGAGGACGGGCTGGCGGTGCTGCGGACGTCCGGGATCCCGACCGTGCTGCTGGGTGGCGAGGCCGTCCCGGACGCCGAGCTGATGGCCGAGTCGTCCGTGCCGGCCGGTGTGGTCGCCGAGGCGCTGAAGTACCTGGTCGAGGGCGGCCCGGAGAACCTGCTGGAGCTGTCCCGGTTCCTGTCGGACACCGTGCTGCTGACCGGTGAGGGCTTCGAGGGGCCGCGCGGGATGCCGGAGTACGGCGTGCACGGCGACCGCCCGGTCGTGGCCGGCCGCCCCACCGTGGGCGTCCTCTTCTACCGGGCGCACGAACTGAGCGGCAACACCGCCTTCGTGGACACGCTGTGCGACGCGATCGAGGCGAAGGGCGCCAACGCCCTTCCGGTGTACTGCGGTTCGCTGCGCGGCGCGGACGCCGGGCTGTACCGGCTGCTGGAGCGGGCCGACGTGCTGGTGGCCACCGTCCTCGCGGCCGGCGGCACGCACGCCTCCCAGGCGTCGGCGGGCGGCGACGAGGAGGCCTGGGACATCGGCGCCCTCGCCGACCTCGACGTGCCCGTCCTCCAGGGCCTGTGCCTGACCTCCTCGCGAGCAGCGTGGGAGGAGTCCGACGCGGCCCTGTCCCCGATGGACGCGGCGATGCAGGTCGCGATCCCGGAGTTCGACGGCCGCCTCGTCACCGTCCCGTTCTCCTTCAAGGAGCAGGGCCCGGACGACGTGCCGGTGTACGTCGCCGACCCCGAGCGGGCCGCGCGGGTCGCCGGGATCGCCCTGCGGCACGCCCGGCTGAAGCACAAGCCGAACGCCGAGAAGAAGATCGCCCTGGTCTTCACCGCGTACCCGACCAAGCACTCCCGGGTCGGCAACGCGGTGGGCCTGGACACGCCCGCGTCCGCGGTGCGGGTGCTGGACGCGCTGCGGGACGCGGGCTACTCCCTGACCGAGTACCCCGCCGGCGGCGACGAGCTGATCCACCGGCTGATCGAGGCCGGCGGCCACGACGTGGAGTGGCTGACGGAGGAGCAGCTGGCCGCCGCGCCCGCCCGGGTGCCGCTGGCCGACTACCGGGCCTGGTTCGAGAAGCTGGACCCGGGACTGCGGGACGCGATGACCGAGGCGTGGGGCGAGCCGCCGGGCGGCCTGTACGTGGACGGCGACGACATCGTGCTGGCGTCGCTGCGGTTCGGGAACGTCGTGGTGATGATCCAGCCGCCGCGTGGCTTCGGCGAGAACCCGATCGCCATCTACCACGACCCCGACATGCCACCCTCGCACCACTACATGGCGGCCTACCGGTGGCTGGAACACGGTTTCGGCGCCGACGCGGTCGTCCACATGGGCAAGCACGGCACGATGGAGTGGCTGCCGGGCAAGGGCCTCGGGCTCAGCGCCGGCTGCGCGCCGGACGCGGTCCTCGGCGACCTGCCGCTGGTCTACCCGTTCATCGTGAACGACCCCGGTGAGGGCACCCAGGCCAAGCGGCGCGGGCACGCCACGGTCGTCGACCACCTGGTCCCGCCGATGGCCCGCGCCGACACGTACGGCGACCTGGCCAAACTGGAGCAGCTGCTCGACGAGTACGCCCTCGTCTCCGACCTCGACCCGGTGAAGGCCCCGGCCGTCCGCGCCCAGATCTGGACCCTGGTCAAGGCGGCGGAACTGCACCACGACCTGCACGTGGACGAGCAGCCGGACGACACCGCGTTCGACGAGTTCGTCATGCACATCGACGGCTATCTGTGCGAGATCAAGGATGTGCAGATCCGGGACGGACTGCACATCCTCGGCGGCGGACCGGTCGCCGAACCCCGGGTGAACCTCGTCCTCGCCGTGCTGCGCGCCTCGCAGGTGTGGGGCGGGCAGGCGAACGCGATCCCCGGCCTGCGGGCCTCGCTCGCGGCTCATTTCGGGCTGGACGAGAAGGAGTTGCTGGCCGAGCCGGGCGCCCGGGTGAAGGTGCCGGCGGAGCTGACCGGGCTGGCCGACGGCCCGGCCCGGACCGCCGCCGACACGATCGACCTGCTGGAGCAGCTGTGCCGGCGGCTGGCGGAGGGCATGGAGGCGCGCGGCTGGGCCGCCGCCGAGTGCGCCCCCCTGGTCCGCGAGGTGCTGGGCGGTGAACTCCCGGCCGCCGTGACGGTGCTGGAGTTCGCCTGCACGGAGGTCGTACCGCGGCTCGCCCGCACGACCGACGAGATCGGGCACATCCTGCGGGCCCTGGACGGCGGTTACGTCCCGGCGGGCCCCTCGGGCTCCCCGACCCGCGGCCTGGTGAACGTGCTGCCGACCGGCCGGAACTTCTACTCGGTCGACCCCAAGGCGATCCCGTCCCGGCTCAGCTGGGAGGTCGGCCAGTCGCTGGCGGAGTCGCTGGTGCAGCGTTACCTCCAGGACACCGGCGCGTACCCGAAGTCCGTGGGCCTCACGGTGTGGGGCACCTCGGCGATGCGCACCCAGGGTGACGACATCGCCGAGATCCTGGCGCTGCTGGGCTGCCGCCCGGTGTGGGACGACGCCTCGCGCCGCGTGACCGGCTTCGAGGTGATCCCGCCGGCGGAGCTGGGGCGCCCGCGCATCGACGTCACCGTCCGCATCTCCGGCTTCTTCCGGGACGCGTTCCCGCACGTCGTGGGGCTGATCGACGACGCGGTGCGGACGGTGGCCGAGCTGGACGAGCCGGCCGGGTCGAACTACGTGCGGGCGCACGTGGACGAGGACACCGCCGGGCACGGCGACCGGCGGCGGGCGACCGCCCGGATCTTCGGCTCGAAGCCGGGGGCCTACGGCGCCGGCCTGCTGCCGCTGATCGACGCGCGCAACTGGCGTTCGGACGCCGACCTCGCCGAGGTGTACGCGGTGTGGGGCGGTTACGCCTACGGGCGCGGGCTCGACGGGCGGGCGGCGCGCGGGGACATGGAGACCGCGTTCCGGCGGATCGCCGTCGCGGCGAAGAACGTCGACACCCGCGAGCACGACCTGGTCGACGCCGACGACTACTTCCAGTACCACGGCGGCATGGTCGCCATGGTGCGGCACCTGACGGGCGCCAACCCCGAGGCGTACGTGGGCGACAGCGCCGTACCGGACCAGGTGCGGACCCGCACGCTGGGCGAGGAGACCCATCGTGTCTTCCGGGCGAGGGTCGTCAACCCGCGCTGGATGGCGGCCATGCGGCGGCACGGCTACAAGGGCGCGTTCGAGATGGCGGCGACCGTGGACTACCTGTTCGGGTACGACGCGACGGCCGGAGTGGTCGACGACTGGATGTACGAGAAGCTGAGCGCCGAGTACGTCTTCGACCCGGAGAACCGGGACTTCATGAAGAAGTCCAACCCGTGGGCGCTGCGCGGCATCACCGAACGGCTGCTGGAGGCGGCGGACCGCGGCCTGTGGGCGGAGCCCGACGCGGACACGCTGGAGCGGCTGCGCGCCACCTATCTGGAGCTGGAAGGCGACTTGGAGGGCGACCAGTGACCACCCCGTTCCCTTTCACGGCCGTTGTCGGCCAGGACGACCTGCGGCTCGCGCTGCTGCTGAACGCCGTCTCACCGGCCGTCGGCGGTGTGCTCGTGCGCGGCGAGAAGGGCACCGCCAAGTCCACGGCGGTGCGGGCGCTGTCGGCGCTGCTGCCCGAGGTGGCCGTGGTGCCCGGGTGCCGGTTCTCGTGCGATCCGGCGGCGCCGGACCCGTCGTGTCCGGACGGGCCGCACGAGACCGGCCCCGCCGCCGTGCGCCCCGCGCGGATGGTGGAACTCCCCGTCGGCGCCTCGGAGGACCGGCTCGTCGGCGCCCTGGACATCGAGCGGGCCCTCGCGGAGGGCGTCAAGGCCTTCGAGCCGGGCCTGCTGGCCGACGCCCACCGCGGCATCCTGTACGTCGACGAGGTCAACCTCCTCCACGACCACCTGGTCGACCTGCTGCTGGACGCGGCGGCGATGGGCGCCTCCTACGTGGAGCGCGAGGGGGTGTCGGTGCGGCACGCGGCCCGCTTCCTGCTCGTCGGCACCATGAACCCCGAGGAGGGCGAGCTGCGGCCGCAGTTGCTCGACCGGTTCGGGCTGACCGTGGAGGTCGCCGCCTCGCGGGAGCCGGAGCAGCGGGTGGAGGTCGTGCGGCGCCGGCTGGCGTACGACGACGATCCCGCGGGTTTCACGGCGCGCTGGGCCGGCGAGGAGGCCGCCGTACGGCAGCGGGTCGTCGCGGCGCGGGAGCTGCTGCCGCGGGTGCGGCTGGGTGACGCGGCGCTGCGGCAGATCGCGGCGACCTGCGCGGCCTTCGAGGTGGACGGCATGCGCGCCGACATCGTGATGGCCCGTACGGCGACCGCGCTGGCCGCGTGGGCCGGGCGTACCGACGTGCTCGCCGAGGACGTGCGGCAGGCGGCGCTGCTCGCGCTGCCGCACCGGCGCCGGCGCAACCCGTTCGACGCGCCGGGCCTCGACGAGGACAGGCTGGACGAGACGCTGGAACAGTTCGCCGGGAACGACCCGGACGGCGGGGACGGCGGGGACGGCGGGGACGGGAACGACTCGGACGGGGACGGTGACGACGATCCCGGCCCCGGTGGTCCCGGCGGGGGCGGCGGGCAGCCGGAGCCGGACGCCGGTCCGCAGGGCGGGGACACCGCCGCGCGGCCGGAGGCCGCGGACGGCGGGGAGCCCCAGCCGTCCGGTGCCGGCCCGGGCGAGCGGTCCCCGGCGCGTGCCGCGGAACCCTTCAGGGCCAGGGTGCTGAGCGTGCCCGGGATCGGTGAGGGTGCCGCCGGGCGGCGGTCGCGGGCGCGCACCGAGCACGGCCGGACCACGGGGTCCCGCCGGCCGCGGGGCGCGCTGACCAAGCTGCACCTGGCCGCGACCGTGCAGGCCGCCGCCCCGCATCAGCGGGCGCGCGGCCGGTCGGGTCCCGGCCTGGTGATCCGCCGGGACGATCTGCGGCAGGCGTCCCGCGAGGGCCGCGAGGGGAACCTCGTGCTGTTCGTGGTGGACGCCTCGGGGTCGATGGCGGCGCGGCAGCGGATGAGCGCCGTCAAGGGCGCCGTCCTGTCACTGCTCCTCGACGCCTACCAGCGGCGGGACAAGGTGGGCCTGGTGACCTTCCGGGGCTCCGCGGCCGAGGTGGCGCTGCCGCCGACGTCGTCCGTCGACGCCGCCGCGGTGCGGCTGGAGTCGCTGCCGACCGGTGGCCGTACGCCGCTGGCCGCCGGGCTGCTGAAGGCGCACGAGGTGCTGCGGGTGGAGCGGCTGCGGGACGCGGCGCGGCGGGCGCTGGTCGTGGTGGTGACCGACGGGCGGGCGACGGGCGGGACGGAGCCGGTGGCTCTCGCGGGGCGGGCGGCGCGGCTGTTCGCGGCCGACCAGATCGCCTCGGTGGTCGTGGACTGCGAGTCGGGGCCGGTGCGGCTGGGGCTCGCCGGCCGGCTGGCCGGTGAGCTGGACGGTACGGCGGTCACGCTGGAGGAGCTGCGGGCCGACTCGATCGCCGGGCTGGTCAGGGATGTGCAGGGAACGTCGAGGAGGGCCGCGTAGTGCCGCAGGGACAGCCGAGTGTCGTACCGGACGACGGTCTGACGACCCGACAGCGCAGGAACCGTCCGCTGGTCATCGTGCACACGGGCGTCGGCAAGGGCAAGTCCACCGCCGCGTTCGGGCTGGCGCTGCGCGCCTGGAACCAGGGGTGGCCCATCGGGGTGTTCCAGTTCGTCAAGTCCGCGAAGTGGAAGGTCGGCGAGGAGAACGCGCTGCGCGTGCTCGGCGCCTCCGGCGAGGGCGGGACCGTCGACTGGCACAAGATGGGCGAGGGCTGGTCCTGGGTGCAGCGCGACATCCAGGGTGACAACTCGACCAACGAGGAGAAGGCCCGCGAGGGCTGGGAGCAGGTCAAGCGGGACCTGGCCGCCGAGACGTACCGGCTGTACGTGCTGGACGAGTTCGCGTACCCGATGCACTGGGGCTGGGTCGACACGGACGAGGTGGTGGAGGTGCTGCGCGCCCGGCCGGGCACCCAGCACGTGGTGATCACGGGGCGCAACGCGCCTCGGAAGCTGGTGGACCTCGCCGACCTCGTCACCGACATGTCCAAGGTCAAGCACCCCATGGACGCCGGCCAGAAGGGCCAGAAGGGCATCGAGTGGTGAGTGCGCCCGTGCCCCGGCTGGTCATCGCCGCGCCCTCCTCGGGCAGCGGCAAGACCACCGTCGCCACGGGGCTGATGGCCGCGTTCGCCGCGCGGGGGCTCGCCGTGTCCCCGCACAAGGTCGGACCGGACTACATCGACCCCGGTTACCACGCGCTCGCCACCGGGCGCGCGGGGCGCAACCTGGACGCGTACCTGTGCGGGCCGCAGCTGGTCGCCCCGCTGTTCCTGCACGGGGCGCGGGGCTGCGACCTCGCGGTCGTGGAGGGCGTGATGGGGCTGTACGACGGGGCCGCCGGGGAGGGCGAGCTGGCCTCCACCGCGCAGGTGGCCAAGCTGCTGCGCGCGCCGGTCGTGCTCGTCGTGGACGCGTCGTCGCAGTCGCGGTCGGTGGCGGCGCTGGTGCACGGCTTCGCGTCCTGGGACCCGCAGGTGCGGATCGGGGGCGTGATCCTGAACAAGGTGGGCTCCGACCGGCACGAGTCGCTCCTGCGGGAGGCGCTGGATGCGGCGGGGGTGCCGGTCCTCGGTGCGCTGCGGCGGGCGGCCCGGGTGGAGACGCCGTCGCGGCATCTGGGGCTGGTGCCGGTGGCCGAGCGGACCTCGGCCGCGGTCGATGCCGTGGCCGCCATGGCGGCGCAGGTGACCCGGGGCTGCGACCTGGCCGCTCTGGAGGCGCTGGCCCGCTCGGCGGGCCCCCTCCCGGCGGGCTCCGCCCCCTGGACCCCCGATCCGTCGCCCGCCCACCACCCGGCCCGGCCCGGGACGGCTCGGCCGGCCGGGGAGCGAGGGCCCGTGGTCGCCGTCGCCGGGGGTTCCGCGTTCACGTTCTCCTACGCCGAGCACACCGAGCTGCTCACCGCCGCCGGGGCGGAGGTCGCCGTCTTCGACCCGCTGCGGGACGAGGGGCTGCCCGAGGGGACGGCCGGGCTGGTCGTCGGGGGCGGGTTCCCCGAGGTGTACGCCGCCGAACTGTCCGCCAACGAGCCGCTGCGGGCGGCCGTCGCGGACCTGGCGCGCTCCGGCGCGCCCGTGGCCGCCGAGTGCGCCGGACTGCTCTATCTGTGCCGGGAGCTGGACGGCCGGCCGATGTGCGGGGTGCTGGACGCCACCGCGCGGATGAGTGAGCGGCTGACTCTCGGCTACCGGGACGCCGTGGCCGTCGGCGACAGTGTGCTGGCGGTGGCGGGGACGCGGATGCGGGGCCACGAGTTCCACCGCACCGTCGTCGAACCGGGCGCCGGTGCCGCCCCCGCCTGGGGTGTGCGCGCCCCTGCCCGGCGGGTCGAGGGATTCGTACAGCAGGGCGTGCACGCGAGTTATCTGCACACGCACTGGGCGTCCGAGCCCGGTGTCGCCCGTCGGTTCGTGGAGAGGTGCCGGACGTCATGAGCAGCAGGCTGGTCGGAGTCGGGGTGGGCCCCGGTGATCCGGAGCTGGTGACCGTCAAGGGGGTCAACGCCCTGCGGGCGGCCGAGGTCGTCGTCGTACCGGTGATGGACTCCGGCGAGCGGGGGCGGGCGGAGGCGACCGTGCTGCACTACGTGCCCGCCGGCAAGGTCGTCCGGGTGGTGTTCGCGCTGAACGAGCGGAGCGACCGGGCGCGCCGGGAGGCGGCCTGGGACGCGGCCGGTGCCCGGGTCGCCGAGCTGCTGCGGCGGCACGGGTCGGTGGCGTTCGCGACCATCGGGGACCCGAACGTGTACTCGACGTTCACGTATCTCGCGCAGACCGTCGCGGAGCTGGTCCCGCAACTCGCCGTGGAGACCGTGCCCGGGATCACCGCCATGCAGGATCTCGCGGCGCGGTCCGGTGCCGTGCTGACGGAGGGCACCGAACCGCTCACCCTCGTACCGGTGACCGCCGGGTCCGCGGTGCTGAAGGAGGCGCTGGCCGGGCCGGGGACGGTGGTGGCGTACAAGTTCGGGCGGCAGGCCGCCGAGGTCGCCGAGGCGCTGGCGGAGACCGGCCGGCTCGGGAACGCCGTGTGGGGGTCGGCGCTGGGGCTGCCGGAGGAGTCGGTGCGGCCGGCCGCCGAGCTGGACGGGGCCCCGCTGCCGTACCTGTCGACGCTGATCGCGCCCCCGCGGCGGGACGGCGGCCGGGGCGGGAAGCTGTGACACCGCCCGTGCGGTCAGCCGGACAGGCCGACCACCAGCCAGACGAACAGGACGCCGGCCACCGTGCACAGCAGGGTGGAGCGGGCCGGGTGCTCGTGGTGGGCCTCGGGGAGGATCTCGGCGGCGGCGAGATAGAGCAGTACGCCGCCGAAGAGGCCGAGATAGCCGCCGAGCACCGGCTCGGGGATGTGGACGAAGGCGGTCGACAGCGCGCCCAGCACGGGTGCGCAGGCGTCCGCCACCAGCATCCCGACGGCCCGGCGGCGCGCGTTGCCGTACAGGCTGGTCAGGGTGAAGGTGTTGAAGCCGTCGGCGAAGTCGTGCGCGATCACGGCGAGCGCGACGGACGCGCCCATACCGCCGCCCACCTGGAAGGCCGCGCCGATCGCCACACCGTCCATGGCGCTGTGCCCCACCATCGCGCCGGCCGCCGCCAGGCCCACCTCGGGCGCCCGGTGGCCGTCCTCGCCGCCCCCGTGCGCCGCCCGGCGCGCGGCGAGTGTGCGTTCCACCAGATGGGCCAGCAGGAATCCGGCCACGAACAGCAGCAGGGCGGCGGGTACGCCGAGGACCTCGTGGCCGGCCGCGTGCAGCGCCTCCGGCAGCAGGTCCAGGCCGACCACGCCCAGCATCAGCCCGCCGGCCAGGCCCAGCACCAGATGACGGCGGTCGGTCACGCGCTGTGCCGTCCAGCCGCCGGCCAGCGTCATCAGGAACGCGCCGAGCGCGACGAGGACCGCCATGGGCCCTTCGTATCCGATGGACCGGCCCTCCCGCACGTCCGACGGCCGTGCGCGCGCTGACCCGCACCGGCCGCACCCACCGAACCGCCCGTAGTTCCGTAGTTCTGTAAGGAGAGGACCGATTCCCATGGCCGATGCCCCCACCGGCAAGGTGACCTTCGTCGGTGCCGGCCCCGGCGCCGCCGATCTGCTGACGTTCCGTGCCGCGCGTGCCATCGCCGAGGCCGACGTCGTGATCTGGGCCGCGAGCCTGGTCCAGGCGGAGGTCCTCGAACACGCCCGCGAGGACGCGGAGGTGCTGGACTCGGCGACCATGTCGCTGGAGGACGTCGTCGCCGTGTACCGGCGGGCCGGCGAGGAGGGGCTGCGGGTGGCCCGCATCCACTCCGGCGACCCGGCCCTGTGGGGCGGCACGCAGGAGCAGGTCGACCGCTGCCGGGAGATCGGTATCGCGACCGAGATCGTCCCGGGCGTGTCGTCGTTCTCCGCGGTGGCCGCGATCGCGCAGCGCGAGCTGACGATCCCGGAGGTCGCCCAGTCCGTGGTGCTCACCCGGCTCGGCGGCGGCAAGACGCCGATGCCGCCCGGGGAGGAGGTCCGCGAGTTCGCCCGGCACGGCACCACGATGGCCGTCTTCCTGTCGGCGGCGCGCAGCGGGCAGCTGGTGCGGGAGCTGTTGGAGGGCGGTTACCCCACGGACACGCCGGTGGTCGTCGCCTACCAGGCGACCTGGCCGGAGGAGCTGGTCGTGCGGTGCACGATCGGCACGCTGGAGGAGACGGTCAAGGAGCACAAGCTCTGGAAGCACACGCTGTTCCTCGTCGGCCCGGCCCTGGACGCCAGCGGCACCCGTTCGCACCTGTACCACCCCGGTCACTTCCACGGCTACCGCAAGGCCGACCCGCAGGCCCGGCGGGCCCTGCGCGAGCAGCGGGCGAAGAGTTGATCACGGTCGTCGGGACGGGGACGGGCACGCCGGTCCCCGCGGACGTCCTCGCCGGGGCCGCGCTCGTGGTCGGGGGGCAGCGGCACCTGGACGCCGCAGCGCTGCCGGACGGGGCGGAGCGGGTGGTCCTCGGGCCGTTGGCACCCGCCCTGGACACCGTCGCGGAGTACGCCGCCGCGCGGCTGCCGGTCGTCGTGCTGGCCTCCGGGGACCCGGGGTTCTTCGGGATCGTGCGGGCGTTGGCCGAGCGCTTCGGCGCCGGTGCGCTGGACGTACGGCCGGGGGTGTCCTCGGTGGCCACCGCGTTCGCACGGATCGGGCTGCCCTGGGACGACGCGGTGGTGGTCAGCGCGCACGGCCGGGACCCGCGGACGGCCGTCAACGTGTGCCGGGCCCGGCCCAAGGTGGCCGTGCTGACCGGTCCGGGGGCCGGCCCCGCCGAGCTGGGGGCCGCGGTGCCGGCCGACCGCGTCCTCGTCGTGGCGAGCGCGCTCGGGGATCCGGAGCGGGAGCGCGTGGAGCGGGTCACGCCCGCCGAGGCGGCGGCCCGGGACTGGGGCACGGCGGTGAGCGTGGTGCTGTGCCTGGACGGGACGCGGGCGCTCGGCGCGGTGCGCACGGTCGCCGGGACACCCACCGGGCCGGCCCGGTGGGCCCTGGACGAGGGCGAGTTCACCCACCGCGACTCGATGATCACCAAGTTCGAGGTCCGGGCGCTGGCCCTGGCCCGGCTCGGCCCGCGCCTCGGCGACCTGGTGTGGGACGTGGGCGCCGGGTCGGGTTCGGTGGCGGTGGAGTGCGCGCGGCTCGGCGCGGCCGTCGTCGCCGTGGAGAAGACCGCGGACGGGGTGGAGCGCGTCCGCGCCAACGCGGAGGCGCACGGCGTCGGCGTGGACGTGGTGCACGGCTCGGCGCCGGAGGTGCTGTCCGCGCTGCCCGGCGATCCGGACGCGGTGTTCGTCGGCGGCGGGGGCCGTGAGCTGCCCGCCGTCGTGACCGCGTGCGCGCGGCGGGCCCGGCGCACCGTGGTCGTCGCCATGGCCGCCCTGGACCGGGTGCCGGCGGCGCGCGAGGCGCTGACGGCCGCCGGGTTCCGCTGCGACGGCGTGCTGTTGCAGTCGTCGCGCCTCGCGCCGCTGCCCGGGGACGTGACCCGGCTGGCGGCCACCAATCCTGTGTTCCTGCTGTGGGGCGAGCGCGCCACGGCGTCCAGTGAAGGAGTTGCCCAGTGATCGGCCTCATTTCCGCCACCGCGGCGGGAGCGGCGGCGCGGGACCGGCTGGCCACGGCCTGGCCGGACCGTACCCGCGTGTACGACGGTCCCGTCGGGGAGGCGGTACGCGCCGCGTTCGCGGAGTGCGAGCAGCTGGTGTGCTTCCTGGCGACGGGGGCGACCGTACGGCTGCTCGCGCCGCTGCTCGGCGACAAGGCCGCTGACCCGGGTGTGGTGTGCGTCGACGAGGGCGGCCGGTTCGCGGTGTCGCTGGTCGGCGGGCACGCGGGCGGGGCCAACGCGCTCGCCCGGGAGGCCGGTGAGCTGCTCGGCGCCGAACCCGTGGTGACCACCGCGACGGACGCCGTCGGACTGGCGGGCCTCGACACGCTCGGGCTGCCCTGCGAGGGCGCGGTCGCCGCGGTCTCCCGCGCCCTGCTGGACGGCGAACCGGTCGCCCTGGCGGCGGAGGTCGCGTGGCCGCTGCCGCCGCTGCCGCTCGCGGCGCACGGGGCGTACACGGTCCGGCTCACCGACCGGGCCGTCCGACCGGGCGAGCGGGAGGTGCTGTTGCGGCCCCCGTCGCTGGTGGTCGGCGTGGGCGCGTCGAAGGGCGCGCCGGCCGAGGAGGTCCTCGCGCTGGTCGGGGAGGCGCTGCGGGAGGCGGGTCTGTCGCCGCGGTCGGTCGCCGAACTGGCCACGGTGGACGCCAAGGCGGACGAGCCCGGCATCGTGGCCGCCGCCGAGCGGCTCGGGGTGCCCGTGGTGACGTACACCGCCGGCGAACTGGCCGCGGTGGAGGTGCCCAACCCGTCCACCGCGCCGCTCACGGCCGTCGGCACGCCGTCGGTCGCTGAGGCCGCCGCCCTGGCGCGCGGCGGTGAACTCCTCGTGCCCAAGCGGAAGTCCGTACGGGCCGACGGCCGGCCCGCCATGGCGACCTGCGCCGTCGTACGGCGACCGGGACGCGGACGGCTCGCGGTGGTCGGGCTCGGACCGGGCGCCCGGGACCTGCTCACCCCGCGCGCGGCGGCCGAGCTGCGGCGGGCGTCGGTGCTGGTCGGCCTCGACCAGTACGTCGACCAGATCCGCGACCTGCTGCGGCCCGGCACCCGGGTGCTGGAGTCCGGGCTGGGCGCGGAGGAGGAGCGGGCCCGTACCGCGGTCGCCGAGGCCCGCGCGGGGCACGCGGTCGCGCTGATCGGCAGCGGCGACGCCGGCGTGTACGCGATGGCCTCCCCGGCGCTCGCCGAGGCGTCCGACGACATCGACGTGGTCGGGGTGCCCGGGGTGACGGCCGCGCTGGCCGCCGCAGCCCTCCTGGGCGCGCCGCTGGGCCACGACCACGTGTCCATCAGCCTGTCGGACCTGCACACCCCCTGGGAGGTCATCGAGCGCCGGGTGCGCGCGGCGGCCGAGGCGGACCTGGTGGTCACCTTCTACAACCCGCGTTCACGCGGCCGGGACTGGCAGCTGCCCAAGGCGCTCGCGATCCTCTCCGGGCACCGGGAGGCGACGACACCGGTCGGTGTCGTCCGCAACGCCTCCCGCCCCGACGAGTCCGGCCGGGTGACCACGCTGGGCGCGCTGGACCCGGCGACGGTCGACATGATGACGGTCGTCACCGTGGGCAACACCGCCACCCGGAACATCGCGGGGCGCATGGTGACCCCGCGCGGCTACCGCTGGCAGAACGGCACACAGGAGGAAGCCCGGTGAACCGCGTGGTCCACCCCATCGAGCAGGAGTCCTTCCGGCGGCTGCGCGCCCGCCTGGACACCTCGCACTTCCCGCCGCTGACCCGGGCGGTGGTGGAGCGGGTCATCCACTCCGCCGCCGACCTGGAGTACGCCACCGACCTCGTCATGGACGAGGCCGACCTGGTGACGGCGCACGCCGCGCTGCACGCCGGGGCGCCCGTCGTCGTCGACGTGGAGATGGTCGCGGCCGGCATCACCCGGCGCGGGACCGTCTGCCGGCTGCGGGACGCCGTCTCCGGGCCCGGACTGACCCGTTCGGCACACGCCGTACGGCTCGCGTACGAGCAGGTCGGGCCCGGCGCCATCTGGGTGATCGGCTGCGCGCCGACCGCCCTGGAGGAGCTGCTGACCCTCGACGCCTCCCCCGCGCTCGTCATCGGCCTGCCCGTCGGCTTCGTCGGCGCGGCCGAGTCCAAGGCCGCGTTGCGGACGAGCGGGCTGCCCGCCGTCAGCAACGTGTCCGAGAAGGGCGGTTCGGCGGTCGCCGCCGCCGCGCTCAACGCCCTGCTCTACCACCCCGTTCCGTCTGAGGAGACCCCGTGACCACCCCGCCCGCCCTGCTCATCGCCGGCCACGGCACCCGTGACGACGCCGGAGCCGAGGCGTTCCGTGACTTCGTCCGGGAACTGGGGCGCCGCCACCCCGAACTGCCCGTCGCGGGCGGCTTCATCGAACTGTCGCCGCCGCCGCTGGGCGAGGCCGTCGCCGAGCTGGTCGAGCGGGGTGTGCGCCGGTTCGCCGCCGTACCGCTGATGCTGGTGTCCGCCGGGCACGCCAAGGGTGACATCCCGGCTGCGCTGGCCCGCGAGAAGGAACGGCACCCGGGCATCACGTACACGTACGGCCGTCCGCTGGGCCCGCACCCCGCGTTGCTGAACGTGCTGGAGCGGCGGCTCGACGAGGCGCTCGGCGGCGCCGCCCGCACGCCCGGGGACCGGGCGGACGTCACCGTGCTGCTCGTCGGGCGCGGCTCCACCGACCCCGACGCCAACGCCGAGGTGTTCAAGGCGGCGCGGCTGCTGTGGGAGGGCCGCGGGTACGCCGGTGTCGAGACGGCGTTCGTGTCGCTCGCGGCGCCGGACGTGCCGAGCGGCCTGGACCGGTGCGTCGCGCTGGGCGCGAAGAAGATCGTCGTCCTGCCGTACTTCCTGTTCACCGGGATCCTGCCGGACCGGGTACGGCAGCAGACCGAGGGCTGGGCCGCGGCCCACCCGGAGACCGAGGTCCGGTCGGCCGACGTCATCGGGCCCGAGCCGGAGCTGCTGGACCTGGTGATGGAGCGGTACCAGGAGGCCGTCAAGGGTGACCTGCGCATGAACTGCGACTCCTGCGTGTACCGGATCGCGCTGCCGGGCTTCGAGGACAAAGTGGGACTGCCGCAGCAGCCCCACTTCCACCCGGACGACGAAGGACACCACCACGGACACGGGCACCACCATCACGGGGGGCACTCGCACAGCCATGCGCACTGAGGACACCGACGGGTCCGGGCCCGATCTGCGGCACCACGGGGACGCCGAAGTGCGGGACGACGGGGCCGCGTTGGTCGACCTCGCCGTCAACGTCCGCGCGGACACGCCCCCGCGGTGGCTGCGGGAGGAGATCGCCGGTTCGCTGTCGTCCCTCGCGGCCTACCCCGACGGGCGGGCCGCCCGGGCGGCGGTGGCCGCGCGGCACGGGCTGCCGGTGGAACGGGTGCTGCTGACGGCGGGGGCCGCGGAGGCGTTCGTCCTCCTCGCCCGCGCCCTGGAGGTCCGCCGGCCGGTCGTCGTGCACCCGCAGTTCACCGAGCCGGAGGCGGCGCTGCGCGACGCCGGGCACCCGGTGGGCCGGGTGCTGCTGCGGGAGGAGGACGGGTTCCGGCTGGACGCGGCGGCCGTCCCGGAGGACGCCGACCTGGTGGTGATCGGCAACCCCACCAACCCGACGTCCGTCCTGCACCCGGCGGAGACGGTCACCCGGCTGGCCCGTCCGGGCCGGACGCTGGTGGTCGACGAGGCGTTCATGGACGCGGTGCCCGGTGAGCGCGAGGCGCTGGCCGGCCGGACGGACGTGCCGGGCCTCGTCGTGCTGCGCAGCCTCACCAAGACCTGGGGGCTGGCGGGGCTGCGCATCGGCTACGCGCTGGCCGCGCCCGAGGTGATCGCCCGGCTGGAGCGGGCCCAGCCGCTGTGGCCCGTGTCCACACCCGCGCTGGCCGCGGCGCGGGCGTGCGTGGCACCCCGGGCGCTGGCCGAGGCGGGACACGCGGCGCATCGCGTCGCCGGGGACCGGGCACACCTCGTCGCGGGACTGTCCGCGCTCGCCGGCCGTGGCGTACGGGTGGTGCAGCCGGCGGAGGGCCCCTTCGTACTGATCCGCATGCCGGACGCCGCGGCGGTACGGCGCCGGTTGCGCGACCTCGGCCACGCCGTGCGCCGGGGGGACACGTTCCCCGGGCTCGGCCCGGACTGGATACGGGTGGCGGTACGCGACCGCACCACGACGAACACCTTCCTGACGGCCCTGTCCACGGCCCTCCCGGAGGACTGAGAGCCACGTCCTCCACCCTCCGGGGGCCCTGGGCCACCGCGGGAACGCCGGGCCCCGCACCGCCCCGGGGCCCCCGGACCGGCCGGGGTCCCTGCCCGGCTCCCCACGGGGACCGGCGGAGCCCCGCACGGCCCCGGGGCGTCGGGCCGGCCGAGGACCGGGCCACCGCCCGTCCTCACGGTGACCGACCGAGCCCGGGGCCGCTCCGGGCTCCCGCCCGCCGAGCCCAGCACGCCCCCGGGAACCCCGGTCCGACCGAGCCCGGCACGGCCCGGGGCGTCGGGCCGGAGTCCCACCCGACTCCTCACCGTGACCGGTCCAGCCCAGGGGCCACCTCCTGAACCCACCCGCCGAGCCGCAATGCCGCCCGGCTCCGGGACCGCCCGAGCCGCGGGCGCGTTCCCGCAGCCGTCCCGGCGCCGTCACGGTCCGGCGGCCGGCCGGCCGGGAATCACGGGCCGCCGGGACGTCCGGCATCCCGGGGCTGGGCTGAGGTCCGGGGTCCGTCGGACCGTCCGGTCGGTGGGTGTGGCGTGGCAGCCGGGGGCTCCGGGGAGGCGGGTGGCTGCCGGTGGGCGGGGCCGGTGTCAGTTCTTGCGGCGTTTGTTCAGGGCCACCGCTCCGCCGCCCGCCAGCAGCAGCGCCAGCGCGCCGCCGGCGATGTACGGGGTCGCCGGGCTGCCGCCGGTCTCCGCGAGGCCGGCCTCGGCGCCCTGGGGGCGGACGCCGGCGGCCGGGTCGTGGCTCGGTACCGGGTGCCGGGCGGGCGGGGCCGCCGGGGACTCGCAGGTGGCCTCGGCCAGGGTGACGGTGCCCTCGACGTCGGCCACGTTGAGCTTCAGGGGGTTGACGGAGACCTTGAGCCGCAGGGCGGTCGCGGCGGCCGTACGGGTCGTGGTGCGCCGCTCGGCCAGGTCGAGGCGGACCTCGCCGACGCCGGGCACCTTCACCTGGACCGGGGCGCCGGCGGTCAGGGTGACGCGCCTGCCGAGGACGGTGACGGCGCCGAGGACGTTCGCGGAGGCGGTGGGTGCCTTGCGGGCCTCGCAGGTGGCCCTGGCGGTGACCGCGTCGGCGTCGATCACGGACAGCAGGGGCAGGCCGGGGACGTGCAGCCGGGCGTGGGCGACCCGGACGGAGCCCTCGGTACGCCGGGCGGTGGCCGTCGCCTCCGCCCGGGCGACGTCCGCGCCGAGGACGGTGAACGGCCGGCCGCCGTCCACGCCGTCGAGCCGGGCGGACAGCGAGGTGCGGTCCGCGCTGCGCGGCGCCCGCACCTCGTTGAGGGAGAGGGCGAGCGGGAGGTGCACGGTGTGGTCGAGCAGGGACACGTCGAGCCCGGTGCGCAGGACGACGGCGGAGGCGCGACCGTGGGCGGCGGTCGCGTGCGCGGCACCCGCGCCCAGGACCGCGGGTGCCGCGGTGAGGGCGGTGACCGTCGCCAGGGCGGCGAGACGGCGTGCGGGCATGCGGAAGTCGGTGCTGTTCAAGGCGGTGGGACCCCCAGAGGGAACATGTGCGGGACCCGTCAACCTTGTACGCGGTACGGGTGAACGGTCAGCGATCCGGGGTCACTTCACTCGTACGTGGATATCCCGCACGCGGATTCGACAGCGGGGGCACGTCTACTCGACGACACGCCCGTCGAGCACGACCCGCCGCGGCGCCGCCAGCACCCGGACGTCCGCCCGGGGATCGGCCTCGTAGACCACCAGGTCGGCCGGCGCGCCCTCCTCCAGGCCGGGCCGGCCGAGCCACGTCCGGGCGGACCAGGTCGTGGCGGCGAGGGCCCGGACCGGCGGGATGCCGGCGGTGACCAGCTCGGCGACCTCCTCCGCGACCAGGCCGTGGGCCAGCGAGCCGCCGGCGTCCGTGCCGACGTAGACCGGGATCCCGGCGTCGTAGGCGCCGCGCACGGTGTCGTAGCGCCGCTCGTGCAGCCGGCGCATGTGGGCGGACCAGCGCGGGTACTTGGCGTCGCCGCCCGCCGCGAGCCGGGGGAAGGTGGCGATGTTGACGAGGGTGGGGACGATCGCGACGCCCCGCTCGGCGAAGAGCGGGATCAGGTCCTCGGTGAGGCCGGTGGCGTGCTCGATGCAGTCGATGCCCGCCTCGACCAGGTCGCGCAGGGAGTTCTCGGCGAAGCAGTGCGCGGTGACGCGGGCGCCGAGCCGGTGGGCCTCGGCGATGCCCGCCTCGACGGCCTCGCGCGGCCAGCAGGGGGCCAGGTCGCCGGCGCCGCGGTCGATCCAGTCGCCGACGAGCTTGACCCAGCCGTCGCCGCGCCGGGCCTCCCGGGCGACGTGGGCGACGAGGTCCTCCGGTTCGATCTCCCAGGCGTAGTTGCGGATGTAGCGGCGGGTGCGGGCGATGTGCCGGCCCGCGCGGATGATCTTCGGGAGATCGTCGCGGTCGTCGATCCAGCGGGTGTCGGAGGGAGAGCCCGCGTCCCGGATCAGCAGGGTGCCGGTGCCCCGGTCGGTGAGCGCCTGCTTCTCCGCGGTGTCCGCGTCGACCGGTCCCTCGGGGCCCAGGCCGACGTGGCAGTGGGCGTCGACCAGGCCGGGCAGCGCCCAGCCCTCGACGGTGGTGACGTCGCGGGCGCCGGCGGGGCGGTCGTAGGAGATCCGCCCCCCGACCACCCACAGTTCGTCCCGGACGTCCTCGGGGCCGGCCAGGACCCGCCCCTTCACGTGCAGCACCGCGCCATCGCTCATGCACCGCACCCTAACGGCCTACGACCCGTCCTTCCCGACCTGGTCGGAGGTCTCCTCCTCGACCTCGGCCATCGCCGGGTCGAGCAGCCGGGAGAGGAAGTGCCGGGTGCGCTCGTGCTGCGGGTCGCCGATGACCCGCTCGGGGCTGCCGTCCTCGACGATGACGCCGCCGTCCATGAAGACGACCCGGTCGGCGACCTCGCGGGCGAAGGTCATCTCGTGGGTGACGACCATCATCGTCATGCCCTCGCGCGCGAGCCGGCGCATGACGGCGAGGACGTCCCCGACGAGTTCGGGGTCGAGCGCGGAGGTCGGCTCGTCGAAGAGCATCACCTCGGGGCCCATGGCGAGCGCGCGGGCGATGGCCACGCGCTGCTGCTGGCCGCCGGAGAGGGAGGAAGGGTAGGCGTCCGCCTTCTCCGCGAGGCCGACCCGCTCCAGGTTCTCGGCGGCGACCCGCGCGGCGGTGGCCTTGTCCCGGCCGAGGACCCGGCGCTGCGGCAGCGTCAGGTTCGCGGTGACGTCCAGGTGCGGGAAGAGGTTGAACTGCTGGAAGACCATGCCGATGCGGCGGCGTACGGCGTCGATGTCGACGTCGGGGTCGGTGATCTCGGTGCCGCCGACGAAGACCTGGCCCTTGGTGGGCTCCTCCAGCAGGTTCACGCAGCGCAGCAGGGTCGACTTGCCGGAGCCGGAGGGGCCGATGACGCAGACGACCTCGCCCTGGCCGATCTCCAGGTCGATGCCGCGCAGCACCTCGTTGTCGCCGAAGGACTTGTGCAGTCCGCGTACCTCGATCTCGGGGCGGGTCACCGGATCGCCTCCTGTGCCTTGGACTCCATACGGCGGACGACGAAACTGAGCGGGATGGTGACCAGCAGGTAGCACAGGCCGGCGACCAGGATCGGCGTGGAGTTGGCGGTCGTGCTCGCCAGGTCGCGGCCGAACTTGGACAGTTCCCGCTCCTCCAGGGTGACACCGAGGAACAGCACCAGCGAGGAGTCCTTGAAGAGCAGGACGAGTTCGTTGGTGAGCGGCGGCAGGATGATCCGGAAGGCCTGCGGGACGATGATCGAGATCATGGCCTTCGCGGGCGAGAAGCCGAGCGAACGGGCCGCCTCCGTCTGCCCCTTGGGCACGGCCTGGATGCCGGCGCGGATGGTCTCCGCCATGTAGGCGGCCGAGACCAGGCCGAGCGCGAGGGCGACCTTGCCGTAGGTGCCGCCCGGGATCTCGGTGCCCGGGAACGCGAGCGGCACGGCCACGCCGACGAAGATGAAGATCAGCAGGGCGGGCAGCCCGCGGAAGATCTCGATGTAGATGCCCGCCAGCCAGCGGTAGGGGCCCACGGAGGACAGCCGCATCAGCGCGATGACCATGCCGAGGACGAGTCCGACGACGAAGCCGGACAGCGTGTAGAGCACGGTGTTCTTCAGCGCCAGCGTGATGACGTCGGGGAACATCTGCCGTGCGATGCCGGCCTGGGCGAACTGGTTGCGCAGCCGGCCCCAGTCGGCCGTGACCGCGAAGGCGATCACGGCGGCGGCGAAGACGGCGTACTGCGCGCCGCGGGACAGCGTCCGCTTCTGCCGCCGGGTCAGTCCCTTCCTCTTCGGCCCGAGCGGTACGTCCGCGTCGCTCATGAGGCCGCGGGAGAGGCGACGGAGGCGTTGTACGGGCCGATCCACTTCTCGTAGATCTTCTTGTAGGTGCCGTCGGCCTTGGCGTCCTTGAGGGCCTTGTTGACGGCGTCGAGCAGCGCCTTATTGCCCTTCTTGACGGTGAAGCCGTACTGCTCACCGGTCTTGAGGTTGTCGACGACCTTGAACCTGTCCGCGTTGGCCTTGTCCTTCAGCCAGCCCTGGACGACCGGGTAGTCGATGACGACGGCCTGTACCTGGCCGGTGCGCAGACCGTTGAGGACCGCGTCGGAGGACTCGAAGGAGATCGGGTCGTAGCCCTTGTTGCGGACGTAGTCCTCGCCGGTGGTCTGCGCCTGGGCGCCCAGCTTCTTGCCCTTGGCCTTGACGTCGGCGAGCGAGGTGACACCGCTCTTCCTGTCGACGAGGACGGCCTGGGTGGCCTCGAAGTACGGGTCGGAGAAGTCGACGTTCTTCTTGCGCTCGGCGGTGATGGTCATGCCGGCGGCGGCCAGGTCGCACTCGCCCGAGTTGAGGAAGGCGCCGGTCTTGAAGTTCTCGAACGGCGTGTCGAGGATCTTCTGCGGGACGCCGAGGTTCTTGGCGACGAGGTCGATCAGGGAGACGTCGAAGCCCTGCACCTTGCCGTCGACCTCCGACTGGAACGGCGGGTAGGGCAGGTGGGTGCAGGTGGTCAGCGCGCCGGCCTTGGCGAGGTGGACGCCCTTGACGGTGGTCTTGCCGCTCCCCCCGCCGCCGTCCGAGGAGCAGCCGGCGGCCACGAGCACGAGCCCGGCGGTCGCGGTGATGGCAGCCAGGATGCGGGTCCGGCGCCCGAGGAGCGTTGTCATGGGGGGATTCTCCTATGCGGGAACGAAGGGTTTTGATTATAAGGAAATGTTGGGGTCTCTCAAATCAAACCGATGACTTCGGGACCGTCCGGCCTAGGAAGTCACCGGTCGGGAGGGGGGTGGCAGCGGAGAGTTACGCTCGTCCCGGCCGCTTTCCGGCGGCCCCCGTGGACCTCGTGAGCGAAGAGAGCACCGCTGTGACCCACCCCTTCCTCGACCTGCCCCCGCTGAGTGCCGAGCGCTTCGCCGCCATCGAGGACCGGGTGGCCCGGCTGCTGGACACCCGGCAGACCGTCCTGGTCACCCAGGGCGAGGCACTGCTGCCGCTGGAGGGCGCGATCCGCGCGGCGGCCGGCCCGGGCACGGTGGCCCTGAACGTGATCACGGGCCCGTACGGGCAGACCTTCGGCAACTGGCTGCGGGACGCCGGGGCGACCGTGCACGACCTGTCCGTCCCCTTCCACGCGGCGGTGACCGCCGCCCAGGTCCGGGAGGCGTTCGCGCGGCACCCGGAGATCGACTTCGTGTCCCTGGTGCACGCGGAGGCGGCGACGGGCAACACCAACCCGGTCGCGGAGATCGGCGAGGCGGTACGGGCGCAGGGCGCGCTGTTCTACCTGGACGCGGTGGCCTCCGTGGGCGCGGAGCCGGTGCTGCCGGACGCGTGGGGCGTGGACCTGTGCGTGATCGGGGCGCAGAAGGCGATGGGCGGCCCGGCGGGTGTGTCGGCGATCTCGGTGAGCGAGCGGGCGTGGGCCCGCATGGCCGCCAACCCGCGCGCCCCGCGCCGCTCCTATCTGTCCCTGCTGGACTGGAAGGAGCGCTGGACCGACGCCGGCCGCACGGCACTGCCGCACGCGCCGGCCCAGCTGGAGATGCTGGCGCTGGAGGCGTGCCTGGAGCGGATCGAGGCGGCGGGCGCGGAGACGGTGATGGCCCGGCACCGGACCGCCGCGCTGGCCACGCGCGCCGGGGCGGTGGCGCTGGGCGGGGGCCTGGAGCCGTACGTGTACGAGGAGCGGGACGCGGCGCCGGTCGCGACGACGCTGCGGGTGCCGGCGGGCACGGTGGCCTCGGAACTGGTGGCCGACGCGCTGCGGTCCGACCCGGCCCTGCCCCTGGCCGCCGGCGGCGGGGCGCTCGCCGGGGAGATGATCCGCGTCAACCACTACGGGCCCGACGCGACCCCGGACGCCGTCGCCGGGTCGCTGTCGGCACTGGGCGCGGCCATGGCCGGCCGGGGCCTGGCCGTGGACCCCGAGGGCGCCCGCCGGGCCGTGGCCCACGCCTGGCGCTAGCCGCCGCTCGCGTGTTCCCGGGGGCATCGCCCCCGGGGGCACCGAATACCGAATTCAATTCCCCTTCACCATTCCCGCCAATTCTGCGGGATATAGCTTCCGGTCTTCTCCTGCCCGATTTTTGCAGAGCTAAACAGGAGACTTTGCGATCGGATTTTCCGGGCGTTTCCGGGCTGTGACAGAACCCACAAGCGCGCCCTTTTGTGACTATTTGCTATAGGACATCGCGGACATTCTGCTGAAGTGACCCTCCGTCACCACCGTCACTCGGGTGCATTTTCTAATTCGCCTCGCTAAATTCGTGACGCATGACTGCCGCACCCGCAGACCTGCTCATCGAACGGCCGGCGACGACGGACGGAGCCGCGCTCTGGCGTATCGCCAAGGACTCGGAAACCCTCGACCTCAACTCCTCGTACAGCTATCTGCTGTGGTGCCGGGACTTCGCCGGCACCTCGGCGGTGGCGCGCGGTGCGGACGGGGAGCCGGTCGGTTTCGTCACCGGATACGTGCGGCCGGACCGCCCGCACACCCTGCTCGTCTGGCAGGTGGCCGTCGACGCCGCCCACCAGGGCCACGGCATCGCCGCCGCCCTGCTGGACGGCCTGACCGCCCGGCTGGTCGCCGAGCGCGGCATCACCGGGCTGGAGACCACCATCGCCCCCGGCAACACCGCCTCCGAGCGCCTGTTCACCTCGTTCGCCGAACGGCACGGCGCACGGGTCACCCGCGAGGTGCTGTTCCAGGCCGAGCTGTTCCCCGACGGCCCGCACGACCCCGAAATCCTGTACCGCATCGGCCCGCTGTCCGCGTCCACCGCCCTCTGAGGAGCGATTCACCGTGACCATCACCCAGCCCGACCTCAGCGTCTTCGAGACCCTCGAGTCCGAGGTGCGCAGCTACTGCCGCGGCTGGCCCACCGTCTTCGACCGCGCGCAGGGCAGCCGGATGTACGACGAGGACGGCCATGCGTACCTCGACTTCTTCGCCGGTGCCGGTTCGCTCAACTACGGGCACAACAACCCCGTGCTGAAACGGGCGTTGATCGACTACCTGGCGCGGGACGGTGTCACCCACGGCCTGGACATGTCGACCACGGCCAAGCGGTCGTTCCTCCAGACCTTCCAGGACCTGGTGCTGCGCCCGCGCGACCTGCCGTACAAGGTCATGTTCCCGGGCCCCACGGGCACCAACGCCGTGGAGTCCGCGCTGAAGCTGGCCCGCAAGGTGAAGGGGCGCGAGGCGATCGTGTCGTTCACCAACGCCTTCCACGGCATGTCGCTGGGCTCCCTCGCCGTCACCGGCAACGCCTTCAAGCGGGCCGGCGCCGGTGTCCCCCTGGTGCACGGCACCCCGATGCCGTTCGACAACTACTTCGACGGCAAGGTCCCGGACTTCCTGTGGTTCGAGCGGCTGCTGGAGGACCAGGGCTCCGGCCTGAACAAGCCCGCCGCGGTGATCGTGGAGACCGTCCAGGGCGAGGGCGGCATCAACGTCGCCCGACCCGAATGGCTGCGCGCGCTCAAGGAGTTGTGCGAGCGCCAGGACATGCTGCTGATCGTCGACGACATCCAGATGGGCTGCGGCCGTACCGGCGCCTTCTTCTCCTTCGAGGAGGCCGGTATCACGCCGGACATCGTCACCGTCTCCAAGTCGATCAGCGGGTACGGGCTGCCGATGTCGCTGTGCCTGTTCCGGCCCGAGCTGGACGTCTGGGAGCCCGGCGAGCACAACGGCACCTTCCGCGGCAACAATCCCGCCTTCGTCACCGCCACCGCCGCCCTGGAGGCGTACTGGGCCGACGGCGCGGCCATGGAGAAGCAGACGCGGAGCCGTGGCGAGCAGGTCGAGCAGGCACTGATCGCCATCACCGAGGAGAACCTCGCCGACGTGCGCGAGTACCGCGGGCGCGGTCTGGTGTGGGGCCTGGAGTTCCGTGACAAGGAGCGGGCCGGCCGGGTGGCCCGGCGCGCCTTCGAACTCGGCCTGCTCATCGAGACGTCCGGGCCCGAGGGCGAGGTCGTCAAGCTGCTGCCCGCGCTGACCATCACCCCGGAGGAGCTGGACGAGGGCCTGAGCGTCCTCGCCCGCGCCGTCCGCGAGACCGCCTGACCCGCGAGGAGGAGACTCACACCATGATCGTCCGATCGTTCGAGGACATCGAGGGCACCGACCGGCACGTCAAGGCGAAGTCCGGCACCTGGGAGAGCAAGCGGATCGTCCTCGCCGAGGAGCGGGTCGGCTTCTCCCTGCACGAGACGATCCTGTACGCCGGGACCGAGACGTCGATGTGGTACGCCAACCACGTCGAGGCCGTCGTCTGCACCCGGGGCGAGGCCGAACTGACCGACCAGGAGACCGGGAAGACGTACACGATCACCCCCGGCACCATGTACCTCCTCGACGGGCACGAGCGGCACACGCTGCGCGTCAAGGAGGACTTCCACTGCATCTGCGTGTTCAACCCGCCGGTGACCGGGCGGGAGGACCACGACGAGAACGGCGTCTACCCGCTGCTCACCGAGCCCGAGGAGGTCTGACGATGACCACCGCGACCGTCACGGACCTGTACCCCACCCGCGGCACCGGCGAGGTCGCCGTTCCCCGCCAGGACCCCGTCCTCTGGGGCTCCCCTGACACCCCGGGGCCGATCCCACAGGCCGAACTCCAGGCGTACGAACGGGACGGCTTCCTCACCGTCGACCAGCTGATCACCCCCGACGAGGTCGGGGTCTACCGGCGTGAGCTGGACCGGCTGGTCGCCGATCCGGCGATCCGCGCCGACGAGCGCTCCGTCGTGGAGCCGAGGACCGAGGAGATCCGCTCGGTCTTCGAGGTGCACCGGATCAGCGAGGTGTTCGCGGACCTGGTGCGCGATCCGCGGGTGGTCGGCCGGGCCCGGCAGATCCTCGGGTCGGACGTGTACGTCCACCAGTCCCGGATCAACGTCAAGCCGGGCTTCGGCGCGAGCGGCTTCTACTGGCACTCGGACTTCGAGACCTGGCACGCCGAGGACGGCCTGCCGAACATGCGCACGGTGTCCGTCTCGATCGCGCTGACCGAGAACCACGACACCAACGGCGGCCTGATGATCATGCCCGGGTCGCACCGGACGTTCCTGGGCTGTGCCGGCGCCACGCCCGAGGACAACTACAAGCGGTCGTTGCAGATGCAGGACGCGGGCACCCCGTCGGACGAGGCGCTGACCGCGCTGGCGGGCGAGCACGGCATCCGGCTGTTCACCGGCGCGGCCGGGTCGGCGACCTGGTTCGACTGCAACTGCATGCACGGCTCCGGCGACAACATCACGCCGTTCCCGCGCAGCAACGTCTTCATCGTGTTCAACAGCGTGGAGAACACGGCGGTGGAGCCGTTCGCGGCGCCGGTGCGCAGGCCGGAGTTCATCGGAGCGCGGGACTTCACCCCCGTGCGGTGACGTCACGGGCCACCGGGCCGGGGCCTCCCGTGGGACGGGGAGGCCCCGGCCCGGCCGTGTCAGCCGGCCAGTGCCTGAAGCAGGCGGTCCACGTCCTCGGCGGTGTTGTAGAGGTGGAAGGACGCGCGCAGGTTGCCGGCGCGGTCGGAGACCTCGATGCCCGCCTCGCTCAGCCCCTGCTGCCGGGAGCCCAGTGCGGGCACGGAGACGACCGCCGAGCCGGGCGCCGGCAGGGGCTCGTGGCCCAGGTCCGCGAGCCCGGCCCGGAACCGGTCGGCGAGCCCCACCGCGTGCGCGTGGACGGCGGACAGCCCCAGTTCCTCGATCAGTTCGAGGGAGGGGCGCAGCCCGGCGTAGCTGAAGAGGGCGTGGCTCAGGTCGAACCGGCGGGCGGAGTGGGCGAGTTCGCCCACCGGGCCGTAGCAGCTGTCCCACGGCTCTTCGGCCGCGACCCAGCCGGCGAGGACGGGGACGAGTCCGCCGAAGTCCTCGGGGACCGTGAGGAAGGCCGCGCCGTGCGGGCCGAGGAGCCACTTGTAGGCGACCGAGGCGGTGAAGTCGTGGGCGCCGGCGTCCACCGGCAGCCAGCCGGCGGCCTGGGAGAAGTCGACGTAGGTGCGGGCGCCGTGCGCGTGGGCGGCCTCGCGCAGGGCGGGCAGGTCGGCGAGCCGGCCGTCGGTGGACTGGACGGCGCTGACCGCGACGAGCGCGGTGCCCGGCCGGACGGATTCGGCGATCCGTTCCAGCGGGACGGTACGGACCTTGAGGTCGCCGCGGACGTGGAAGGGGTTCAGCACGGACGTGAAGTCGCTCTCGGCGGTGAGGACCTCGGCGCCGGCGGGCAGCGAGGCGGCGATCACGCCGGTGTGCGCGGCGACGGTGGCACCGGCGGCGACCCGGCTCTCCGGGACGCCGACGAGCCGGGCGTAGGCGGCCCGGGCCCCCTCCACGTCGTCGTACAGCGGGAGCAGGGGCCGGCCCTCGGCGCGCAGCAGCGCCGCGTCCCGGAGGGCGGCGACGGTGCGGGCGGGCAGCAGGCCGTTGCTCGCGGTGTTGAGGTAGATGCTCTTCGGGCTGAACTCGGCGCGGACGAGGCTCTCGAACGTCTCCGTGGTCTCCATGGCTCCACTGTGCGGCGGTCCGGGGCCCCCGTCCACGGCGATTTCCCGCGTGGCTCCGCTGAGCTGTCCTCGCACCCGCGCCCGGCCCGCGATTTCTCAGCTGTGCGGCGGCAGCGCGCACCCGTCCGGGCCGCAGGCCCGCGCGTCCTGTGCGCCGACCGGCTCCAGCGGGGCGCGCTCGCCCCAGGCCTGGGTCAGGGCCCGGCTGAAGACCTCGGCGCTCTGGGCGCCGGAGACGCCGTAGGTGCGGTCGAGGACGAAGAAGGGGACGCCGGTCGCGCCGAGCCGGGCGGCCTCCCGCTCGTCGGCGCGGACGTCGCCGGCGTACGCGTCCGGGTCGGCGAGCACCGCGCGGACCCGCCCGGCGTCCAGTCCGGCCTCGGTGGCCAGCTCCACCAGGCGTTCGTCGCCCTCGGTGAACACGGACCGCTCCTCGGCGAAGTTGGCCCGGTAGAGGATCGCGAGGAGTTCGTCGTGCCGGCCCTGCTCCCTGGCGAGGTGCAGCAGGCGGTGCAGGTCGAAGGTGTTGCCGTGGTCGCGGCCCCGGGTGCGGTAGGGCAGGCCCTCGGCGGCGGCCTGGGCGCCCAGGTTGTCCTCCCCCGCCTCGGCCTGCGCCTCGCTCATGCCGTACTTCCGGGTGAGCATCGTGATCACGGGCTGCGCGTCGCCCTTGGCCCGGTCCGGGTCCAGCTCGAAGGAGCGGTGCACCACCTCGACCTGGTCGCGGTGCGGGAAGGCGGCCAGCGCCTTCTCGAAGCGGGCCTTGCCCACGTAGCACCACGGGCAGGCGATGTCGCTCCAGATCTCGACGCGCATGTGTTCGGCTCTCTCCGGTTCGTACGGACGCGGGGGTGCTCCCCGATCAGTACGTGAACGTTCAAGCAGGTGGTTTCATTCCCCGGCCGGTACGGACAGGCGCAGGAAGAGGTGGTGGTCACCGGGGGCGAGCGGAGCGGCGGGGTCCGGCACCCAGCCCTGGCGGGCGTAGAAGGCCTGGGCGCGGTGGTTGTCCACGTGGACGTCGAGGACGGCCCGGCGCCGGCCGTCGGCGCGCCACTGCTCGACGCAGGCCGCGTGCAGCTGCGTACCGATGCCGGTGCGCCAGCGGTCGGGGTCGACGTGGAACTGGAACAGCTTCACCGTGTCCGCCGGGCCGTCCTGCGGGGGCCGGAAGGAGGCGATGCCGGTGATCGCACCCTGGTCCACGACGCACAGCACCTGGCCGTCGGGGCGTTCGACGGCACTGCGCCAGGCGGCGGTCCAGTCGGTGCCGTCGTCCGGGAGGCCGTCGGGGTAGTACGTCGAGCGGGCCCGGTGGTGCAGCGCGGCGATCGTCTCGGCCTCTGCGGCCAGGGCGGTGCGGATCACCCGGCCGCCTGTCACACGGTTACTGATCATGCTACGGGGGACGCGGCCGGCCGCGGTCCGGTTCCGCCGGGCCGGCCGCACCGGGCCCGGCAGGCGCTCGGGGCGGGACCGGTGCGGCGGACCAGGTGGGCGCGGAGCGAGTCGGCGGTGCCGAGACCGCCGGCGGCGGGTGTCGGGGCGGACGGCGCACCGTTCGGGCGGCAGCGGGGTGTGGGCGCACCGGGTCCGCGCGGCACCGGCGGTCGCAGTGCGCCGGTGGTGGCCGCCGGCCCGGGAACTCGCGGCCCGGCGGCCTCCTGAGGGGCGCGGGACCCCATCGGCGGATCCCGCGGCCCGCGCTGCTAACGCACCAGGACCCCGTTGAACCGCCGGGGAAGTCCCAGGGGGTTGTCGTCGCGGAGTTCCGCGGGCAGCAGCGCCTCCGGCGCGTTCTGGTAGACGACCGGTCGCAGCCAGCGTTCGACGGCCGTGCCTCCCACCGAGGTGGAGGTGGAGGTGGTCGCCGGGTACGGGCCGCCATGGTGCTGGGCCGGTGCCACGGCCACCCCCGTCGGCCACCCGTTGACCAGCACCCGCCCGGCCAGCGGGGTCAGTTCGGCGAGCAGTTCCGGCCCCCGGCCGTGGCCGGCGGCCTCCTCGGAGGACACCTGTACGGTCGCCGTCAGGTTGCCCGGCAGCCGCGACAGCACCGCCGTCGCCTCGCCGTCGTCCTCGTACCGGACCACCACGGTGACCGGTCCGAAGCACTCCTCCAGCAGCAGGTCGTACGCCCCCTCCTCGGTGAGCCGGCTCGCCGGCACGGTGAGGAACCCGGGGCTGACCGTGTGCTCGCCGCCCGGACCCGGCGGCACCGGGGACTCCACGCCCTCCAGGCCGGCCCGCTCGCGCACCCCGGCGACGAAGTTGTCCCGCATGCGGTGGTCGAGCAGCACCCCGGGCTCGCTGTCGCCGACGGCGTCGGCCAGGGACTTCACCAGCCGGTCGCCACCCGTGCCGGACGGCACCAGCACCAGGCCGGGCTTGACGCAGAACTGGCCGGTGCCGAGGGTCATCGACCCGGCGAGCCCGCCGCCGATCTCCTCGGCCCGCTCGGCCGCGGCGGCCTCGGTCACCAGCACCGGGTTCAGCGAGCCCAGTTCGCCGTGGAAGGGGATGGGCACGGGACGCGCGGCGGCGGCGTCGAAGAGCGCCCGGCCGCCGCGTACCGAACCGGTGAAGCCGGCCGCCGCGACCAGCGGGTGCCGGATCAGCTCGATGCCCGCCTCGAAGCCGTGCACGAGGCCGACGACGCCCTCGGGGATGCCGTGCCCGGCGGCGGCCCGGCGCAGCACCCCGGCGACCAGTTCGGACAGGGCCGGGTGGTCGGGGTGCGCCTTGACGACGACCGGGCAGCCCGCGGCCAGCGCGCTCGCGGTGTCCCCGCCGGCGACGGAGAAGGCGAACGGGAAGTTGGACGCGGAGTAGACGGCGACGACGCCGAGCGGCACCTTGTAGCGCCGCAGGTCCGGGACGGGCGGGGTCGCGGTGTCGTCGGGGTGGTTGATGATGACGTCGAGGAAGGCGCCCTCGTCGACGATGCCGGCGAAGGCCCGCAGCTGGTAGGCGGTGCGGGCGAGTTCGCCGGTGAGCCGGGCCGGACCGAGCGCGGTCTCGGCGTCGGCGGTCTCCACCAGGGCGTCCCGGGCCGCCTCCAGGCCCTCGGCGGCCGAGCGCAGGAAGGCGGCGCGGACCGCGCGGTCGGCGAGGGCGCCGCGCGCGGCGCCCGCCGCCCGGACCGCCGCGTCCACCTCCTGGGCCGTGGCCTCCACCGCGACCTGTTCACGCTGCTTCCCGGTGCGCGGGTCGACACTCCAGACTGGTGCTGCTGCCACCGCGGGTCCCTCCAGTTAAGGCCGCATTACGGGGGTCAACCATCAGCCGCGTTCGATATACTGAACGCTGTCTCTGATGATGAATACGCTGCTCGGAGACTATTTCCCGGCGATTGAAGGGGTCAAGCGCGATGTCGGCTGGCGAGACAGGCGGGGCGCAGGTCAAGTCCGCGGTACGGACGGTCGAACTGCTGGAGTACTTCGCCGGCAAGCCCGGTATGCACTCCCTCGCGGCCGTCCAGGAGGCGGTGGGGTACCCCAAGTCCAGCCTGTACATGCTGCTGCGCACGCTCGTGGAGCTGGGCTGGGTGGAGACCGACGCGACGGGCACGCGGTACGGCATCGGGGTGCGCGCGCTGCTGGTCGGCACGTCGTACATCGACGGCGACGAGGTGGTGGCCGCCGCCCGCCCCACCCTGGACCGGCTCTCCGACGACACCACGGAGACCATCCACCTGGCCCGGCTCGACGGCACCAACGTCGTCTACCTCGCCACCCGCCAGTCCCAGCACTACCTGCGCCCCTTCACCCGCGTCGGCCGCCGGCTGCCCGCCCACTCCACCTCCCTGGGCAAGGCCATCCTCGCCACCTGCACCGACGAGCAGGTCCGCGCGCTGCTGCCGCGGACGCTGCCCGCCCTCACCGAACACACCATCACCGACCGGGAGAAGCTCATCGAGGAGCTGCACCAGGTCCGGGAGCAGGGCTTCGCGGTCGACCGCGAGGAGAACACGCTGGGCCTGCGCTGCTTCGGCGTGGCGATCCCCTACCGCACCCCGGCGCGGGACGCCATCAGCTGCTCGGTGCCGGTGGCCCGGCTGACGGCCGCCCACGAACAGCTGATCAAGGACGCGCTGTTCGACGCGCGGGACCGGCTGACGCTGGCGACCCGCAGGCTCTGAGCCCCGGCACCCGGACCCGCGCGCCCGCGGGGTCGTAGGCTCGGATTCCATGAAGATCGTGCTGCGCCCTGTCGAGGACGACGACCTGCCGGTGTTCTTCGGGCAGATGACCGACCCGGAGTCCCTCCGGATGGCCGCCTTCGGCCCCGACGACCACGGCGACCGGGCCGCCTTCGACACCTGGTGGCAGCGGCTCCGGGCGTCCGACGCCGTGTGCCGCACGGTGCTCGCCGACGGGCGGGTGGTCGGCAGCACGGTCGCCTACGGCGAGCCGGGCGGGCGCGAGGTGACGTACTGGATCGACCGCGCCGACTGGGGCCGGGGGCTGGCGACGGCGGCCCTGCGGGCGCTGCTCGCCGAGGTTCCCGAACGGCCGTTGTACGCGCGGGCCGCGGCCGACAACGCCGGCTCGCTGCGGGTGCTGGCGAAGTGCGGCTTCCGGGAGACGGCCCGGGCCCGGGGATTCGCGAACGCGCGGGGGCGGGACATCGAGGAGATCGTCCTCCTCCTGGAGAGCTGAGCGAGAGCTCCGGCGGAGGGCTGCGCGAGGACGCGCGGGGATGAACGGGGCATGAGAAAACGGGGCGTACGGGAACGATCGCCCCGCCCCCGCTCGTCTTCCGGGCGGGATGAACAAGACGATCAGGCGGGCGTCCGTCTTCGCGCTGCTGCTCGTGCTCGCTCTGCTGGTCAGGGCGACCTGGGTGCAGTTCTACGACGGCAAGGCCCTCGCGGAAGACAACGACAACCGGCGGAACGCGATCGAGACGTACTCGCGGCCCCTGGGGAACATCATCGTGGCCGGGAACGCGATCACCGGCTCGGCCCGGACGAAGGGGAGCGACCTCGCGTACCGACGGACGTACACGGACGGCAGGCTCTACGCGGCGGTGACGGGCTACGCCTCGCAGGCCTACGCCCCCACCCAGCTGGAGGGCATCTACCACGACCTGCTCAACGGCACCGACACCCGGCTCAAGACCGTGCTGGACACGGTCACCGGGGAGCGCGCCGAGCCGGGCGACGTCATCACGACGATCGACCCGGCCGTGCAGAAGGCGGCCTACCGCGCGCTCGGTGACAACAAGGGCGCGGCCGTCGCGCTCGATCCGAGGACCGGCAGGATCCTCGCCGTGGTCTCGACGCCGTCGTACGACCCCTCCTCCCTCACCGACGCCAACACCGCCGGCGCCGCCTGGAAGCGGCTCACGGCGGACAAGGAGAAGCCGCTCACCAACCGCGCGCTGCGCCAGCCGCTGCCGCCGGGCTCGACGTTCAAGCTGGTCGTGGCGGCCGCCGCGCTGGAGGACGGGCTGTACCGGAACGTGGACGAGCACACCGACAGCCCCGACCCCTACACGCTGCCGGGGACGGTGCGGGCGCTGCCGAACGAGAACAGGTCGGCTCCGTGCCGGAACGCCTCGATCCGGGTCGCCCTCCAGTACTCCTGCAACAACGTCTTCGCTCACATGGCCGTCCAGCTCGGGCAGGACAAGGTACGGGCCATGGCCGAGAAGTTCGGCTTCGACGACGACCGGCAGGACGTGCCGGTGCGGGCTTACGCCAGCGTCTATCCCTCCGGCATGGACAAGGCGCAGACGGCGCTGTCCGGCATCGGCCAGTTCGACGTCACGGCCACCCCTCTCCAGATGGCCATGGTGTCCGCGACCATCGCCAACGACGGCAAGCTGGTCTCGCCGCACATGGTGTCCCGGACCACCGACGGTGGCGGTGATGTGGTGAAGAACTACGACGACGCCGGAGCCGCCGGCACCGAGCAGGTCCTCGGCTCCGCCACCGCCGAGCAGCTCCGGTCGGCGATGGAGACGGTGGTGAAGGACGGCACCGGCACGAACGCGCTGATCGACGGGGTGACCGTCGGCGGCAAGACCGGTACCGCCCAGCACGGCGAGAACAACAGCAAGACGCCGTACGCCTGGTTCACCTCGTACGGCAGGTCCGACAGCAGCGGCAAGGAGGTCGCCGTCGCGGTGATGGTCGAGCAGTCGGACGCGGCGCGCTCGGAGGTCAGCGGCAACGGCCTGGCGGCGCCGGTCGCGAGGGTGATGATGCGGGCGGCGCTGAAGTAGGCGGTCCGCCCGGTGCGTTCGCCCTCTCGTGCGGGGGGCCGTGGTGTGCCACAGTCAGGTTCGGCCGGCCACACGGTGTCCGGCCCCCCGCACAAGGACACGAAACGATCACTGTTACGCTTCCGGATCTCCGTCCGGGTGCTCCTCCGGACCCTCGCCTGTCATTTACATGACACTCACGAGCCGTACCGAGAAGAGGTCACCCGTGGGCACAGTCGTGGACGACGCCGCCTCCGCGGAGTTCCGCGCCTTCTTCGAACGGCACTACGCCGAACTCGCCCGGCTGGCGCACCTGCTGACCGGTGAGGCGGACGCGGCCGACGACCTCGCGGCGGACGCGCTGCTGGCGCTGTGGCACCGCTGGGACCGGGTGCGCGCGGCCGACCGTCCGGCCGCGTACGCCCGGGGTGTGGTGGCCAACCTGGCCCGCACCCGGATCCGCGGCGCGGTGCGCGAGCGGCGGCGGATCGCGCTCTTCTGGTCGCGCGGCGAGGAGCGGACCGACGGCCCGGACGTCGCCGGCGTGGTGGACGTCCAGGAGGCGCTGCGCAGGCTGCCGTTCCGGAAGCGGGCGTGCGTGGTGCTGCGGCACGCCTTCGACCTGTCGGAGAAGGACACCGCGCTGGCGCTCGGGGTCTCGGTGGGTACGGTGAAGAGCCAGACGTCCAAGGGCATGGCCGAACTCCAGCGGCTGCTCGGCCCGCGGCACGATCCGCGGCGGGTGCGCGCGGCGATGGCGGCCGGGGGCGGCGAGAGCGGAGGAAGGGACCGATGAGGCAGCAGGACGTGCACGACGAGCTGCGCGCCCGGCTGCACGAGGCGGCCGGCGCCCACGAACCCGACCGGGCGCGCATCCTGGCGCGCGTGGAGCGGGGCATGGCCGCGCCGTCCCGGTCCGGCCACCGGGCCGGACGGCCGCCGGTGGCCGGCTGGTTCCGGGTGGCCACCGCCACCGCGGCGGTGGCCGGGATGCTCGCGGTCGCCGGGTACGCGGTGGCGTCCGCGGTGAAGGACGCACCGCCGGCGCGGCGGACCGTGGCCGCGTCACCGTCCTCGGCACCGGCGCCGGCCCGGTCCCCGGACGCGCCGGCCCGGCCGTCCGCCACGGCGCGGCCGACGCCCGGCCGGCACAGCACCGGGCCGTCCCGTACGCCGGCGCCGTCCGCTTCCCGCACGCCGGGCGCCACCGCTCCGGCCCGGCCGCCGGTTGCGCGCGCCGAGCAGGACGGCCCGCTGTGGTCGGACGGTTCCGTGGACCCGCACAGCAACGACTTCTGGGCCCAGAGCGATCTGACCCTGAGGACGACGGAGCCGCTCACCGCGCTCACCGTCCGGCTGAGGATCGCCCAGACGGGTGGGGTGGCGTCGGCGGGCGCCTGGCGCTCCCTCCCCGAGGCGGACTTCAGCCAGAGCGTCGAGGAGCGGGACGGCTTCCTCGTCTACACCTGGACCCTGAAGGAGGGGCGTACGGTGCCGGCGGGCCGGTGGGTGTTCGCGGGGCAGTACGACCACGCGCGCGGTGGCCGGGACGCGAAGGACGACTCGTACACCATGACGGGCACGGCGGACGGCCACGACCGGGCCGTGGCCGGCGACTTCGCCCCGCACGGCACCGGGGACGGCGGCTCCTGAGCCGGGCGGCCGGCATCGAACCTCTCGGCTGCCACGAGCTGCCCCGCCGGCCCCCGCCACGGCACGGTGCTGCCGGTGACGGGAACCGCGTACGAGCGCCTGCTCAGGACCTGCGGCCGAGCGGACGGGGGACGGACCGTCAGGAGACGAAGTACGTCGGGTTCGGCAGCTTGTACGTGCGGTCCGCGTAGCCGCCGTCCAGGTCCGAGTACTGGTCGCCGAAGTCGGCGACGATGTCGTACCCGAGGTCCTCCTCGATGTGCCTGCGGGTGCCCGCCTTGTACTGCACGGTCGTGCAGGTCCAGGTGCCCGGGGTGGCGCAGTCCTTCAGATAGGCCGGCGGAGCGGCCTTGTCCTTGAGGAACATGTGGCCGGCGTCGAGGTTCACATCGGCGCCGACCTTCTTCAGGTTCGCCACGGCCGCGGTGCGCTGGGCCTCGCTGAGACCGGAGTTGTAGAACACCTCGACGCCCCGGGACGCGGCGTAGCGCACCAGCTCCGGGCTGCCGAAGACGGCCGGGCGGTCGGCGCGGTTCACGTAGTCGGCCCAGGTGGTGCCGTCGTAGGTGTAGTTGTAGCGCTTCTCGTAGTCGAGGCTGAGCAGCAGCGTGTCGTCGATGTCGAAGACGACGGCCGGCTTCTCGCCCCGGTGGTGCGCCTTGCGGGCGGCCTTGTCGATGGCGGTCCTGGCGTCGGCGTCGATGCGCGCCAGGTCCTTGGCGTACGGGCTGTCGGGGGACGCCTGGTAGACGCCGTGACTGTCCGCTGTGGTGCCGTAGTACGTGTCGATGTCCTTCTCCAAGAGGCCTATGTTGTAGGGCTCGTGGGTGGAGTTCGCCGTCGACTGGCCGGCGGTGGCCGCGCCCGCGCCGTAGAGCGCCGCGCCGGCGACGACACAGGCGGCGCCGGCGGCAGCCGCCCTGAGGGACTTCCTCATGAATTCTCCGGATCGGTGGATGAGAGTGATGTACCAGGTCACGCACTGTCTACGCGCATCACACGCGGACGGCGAGCATTTTTACCCGATCGATACGCGCACCGCGCCGGCCTGACGGACCGTCAAGCTCTCGCTGCTCACCTCCCTTGCCACCCCATAACCCCGTCGTTTAACATAAGATTTCGTATTGCAAATAAAATCCCGGTCGGCAGATCGTGGTCATACCGTGCTCGGACCGGCGCATTTATCACTGCACTTGGGGGATTAATTGGGGGGTTTCCGCGTCACCGACCACGACCGGGCCGTACGCATCACCGGAATGGGCTGGACGACGGCGCTCGGTGACGGCCTCGACGAGGTCTGGCAGCATCTGAGGGACGGCCGCGCCGGGATACGGCCCCTCCCGGGCGACGGCCCGCTGCCCGCGCCCGCCGCCGCCCTCCTGACGGACGGCACCGCGGACGGCACCGCGGACGGCAGCCCGTCCCGGCGTCAGGTCCGGCTCGCCGTGACCACCGCGTCCGCCGCCCTGCGCCACGCCGGCTGCCCCGCCGGGGACGTCGACACCCTCGTCCTCGGCAGCAGCCTCGGCCCCCACCTGGACGACGCCGCCGAGACCCCGCCGCACGCCCTGACCGCCGCCGTCGCCCGGCAGCTCGGTGTGGCCCGGTCCGTCTCGGTGAGCACCGCCTGCTCCTCCGGCGCCGACGCCGTGCTGACCGGGGCCGCCCTGCTCACCCGCGGCGAGGCCGAACGCTGCCTGTGCGGCGGCATCGACCTGCTGACCGCGGGCAAGCTCCTCGGCCACCGGGCGCTCGGCACCCTCTCCGCCTCCGGCACCGTCCGCCCCTTCGACACCGGCCGCGACGGCACCCTCTTCGGCGAGGGTGCCGGCTTCCTGCTGCTGGAGACCCCGGCCGCCGCCGCGGCCCGCGGCGCCCGCGTCCTGGGCGAGCTGGCCGGCTGGGGCGCCTCCAACGACGGCACCGGGCCGACCGCCCCCGACGAGACCGGAGCCGGGGCGGTCCTCGCCGTCCGGCACGCCCTGGCCCGGGCCGGGGCCCGCCCCGGCGACATCGCCGTGATCAACGCCCACGGCACCGGGACCCGCGCCAACGACACGGCGGAGGCGGCCTGTTACCGCACCGTCTTCGGCACCGCCCCGCACCCCGTCGTCTTCGCCACCAAGCCCGCCCTCGGCCACACCCTCGGCGCCACCGGTGCCCTGGAGGCCATCGCCCTGCTCCTCGCGCTGCGCCACGGCAGCGTGCCCCCGGTCCTGAACACCCGAGCCGTCATGCCGGAGCTGACCGTGCCTCTGGCGGCCGGCGCCGGCCGCGAGGTCACCGGCTCCCTGGGCATCAGCCTCACCCTGGGCTTCGGCGGTTTCAACACCTGCCTCGTCCTGTCGGCCCCGGAAGGGAGCACCGCGTGAACCACACCCAGTGGTGCCCCGAGGGCGCCGTGGTCACCGGCGCGGCCGGTGTCGAGACCGACGACCCGGGCACGGTCCGGCGCCGGATCGCCGGGGTCTACGCCGACCCGGTGGCCTGGCTGCTGGCCGAGGCGGTGGCGGCCGCTCTGGCGGAGTGCGGGGACGCCGCACCGGACCGGCCCGCCGAGGTGGGCCTGATCGGGGTGAGCGAGCACGCCACGCGGCACACCATGCGCGCGCTCGCCGACGCCGTCCCGCGCGGCCGGCTCTCCCCCATGCGGTTCGCCGGTGCCGGGCCGGGCTCCCTGGCCGGCACGGTCTGTTCGGCGTTCGGCTTCCACGGCCCGGTGTCGATGCTGCCCATGCCGCTCGCGGCGGCCGTGGCACCGGCCCGGGCCCTGTGCGGCGACTGGCTGTTCGGCGACCCGCCCGGCGCGGCACACGTCCTGGTCGTCACCCACACCACGACCGACGAAGGCAAGCACCGGGCGCACTGCCTGGTCGTCAGTGGGCCGGCGCCCACGCGGAGGCCCCGGAGAACATGACCGCGCAGAACACGACGGAACAGCACCTCGACCCCACCATGGTCGCCGACTTCCTCACCCGTACCGAAGAGGTGTCGCCGACCCAGGACCCACCGGAACTGTCCGCGCTGGTGGACCGGTTCGCCGCGCTGCCCGCCCCGCCCGGCGCGGTCGTCGTCATCGCCCTGCCGAACGGCCTCCGCGCCCTGCGGTTCTTCTTCGCCGTCTCCCTCGCCGGGCACACCCCCGTGCTGCTGTCCCCCTCGACCCCGGCCACCCGGGTCCGTGAGGTGGCCCGCGAACTGGGCGCCTGCGCGCTGGTGCGGGCGGCGGTCAGGACCGAGGGCGTCACCAACGTCACCCGCGCCGGCGGCGCCGACATCGGCGTCTTCACCGACTGGCCGTACCGGCACCACGGGCCGGGCCACGTCGTCCTGATGAGTTCCGGCACCTCCGGCATGGCCACCGGCTGTCTGCACCGGATGGACGCCCTGCTGCGCAACGCCCGCCGCCACAGCCGTTCCATCGGCCAGCGGCCGGACGACACCGCGCTGGTCAGCCTGCCCGTCTACTACTCCTTCGCGCTGGTGGCCCAGGTCCTCGGCGGGCTGGTCAGCGGCTCCCGCCTGGTCATGGCGGGACCGCCGTTCTCGGTGGCCGACCACCTGGAGACGGTCACCGCCCGGGGCGTCACCCTCTCCTCCCTCACCCCGAGCCTGGTGAAGTCGGTCGTCGCCGCGGGCGGTGAACTGCCCGCGCCGCTGCGCACGCTCACCGTCGGCGGCCAGGCCCTCGATCCGTCGTACGTCTCCCGGCTGCTCAAGCTCAACCCGGAGCTGGGCCTGTACGTGACCTACGGGCTCACCGAGGCCGGACCGCGCGTGTCCACGCTCGCCGCGCACCGTGAACCACCGCACCGGCACGGCTCGGTCGGGCTGCCCCTGGCCGGCGTCGAGGTCCTCACCCGCCCCTCCGGCACCGGGGAGCGGGAGCTGCTGGTGCGCTCCGACACCGTCTACCGGCGCCGGGTCGGCGAGCCGGCGCCGTCCAAGCGCGGTGATCTGATCGAGCCGGACCTGCTGGCCACCGGCGACATGGGGCACGTGGACGACGACGGGTACGTGTACGTCCACGGCCGCTCGTCGGACTTCGCGGTGGTGCGCGGCGAGAAGGTGTCCACCGCGACCGTGCGCCGGGCCGCCGAGTCGCTGCCCGGCGTGGTCCGCGCGGCGACCAGGATCGCGGGCGACGACGACTCCGCGATGGTGGAGCTCGACGTCTACGTGGACGCCGCCGTACCCCCCACGGAGGCGGAGCTGCGGCGCCACCTGCGGTCCCTGCTGACCCGCAACGAACTGCCGCTGACGGTCCGCGTCCGGCACCTGCGCGCCGGCGAGCACCACAAGTGACGGCGCCGGAACCGCTCACCCTGTACTGCGTGCCGCACGCCGGCGGCTCCGCCCGCAGCTTCGTGCGCTGGCGGCGCGAGCTGCCGCCGGGACTGCGGGCGCTGCCGCTGGAGACCGCGGGCAAGGGTCTGCGCTCCCGGGAGCCCCGGCCGGCGACACTGCGGGACGCCGCCGCCGACCTCGCCCACCGCGTCGACCCGCCGGGCAGGTACGCGCTGTTCGGCCACAGCATGGGCGGCCTGCTGGCCTACGAGACCGCCCGCGCCCTGCACGCGCTCGGCCGGCCTGCCCCCGCGTTCGTCGTCGTGGCCGCGACCCGCCCGCCGCATCTGCTCGGCGGCTCCCCGTACGGCCGTCTGCTCGGCCGGGGTGACGACGACGCCCTCCTCGACGCGCTGGCCGGCCACGGCCGCATCCCGCCGGAGCTGCGCCGGTCCCCGATGCGGCACCAGTTCGTGCCGGTCATCCGCGGTGACCTCGCGCTGGTCGCCGGGCACCGCCCCGACCCCGTGCCGGAGCCGCTGGAGAGCGGCCTCGTCAGCTGGTACGGCACCGGCGACCCGGACACCCCTCCCGAGGTGATGGCCGGCTGGCGGCAGTACACGCGCGGCGGACACCGCGTGGAGGGCTTCGAAGGCGGTCACTTCTTCCCGCACGAGCGCTTCGAGGAGGTCACGGCCCGCCTCCTGGACCTCGCCCACGGGTGAGCAGACCACTGACCCGGGACCCGGGATTCGGGACCCGGGACGACGGGCGGGCCGCCGTCCGGCCGGACACGGCGCCGCATGGACCACCGGCGGCCCCGGAACGGCACCGGGCGACCACCGGCAGCCCCGGAAGCGCGCCGCAGGGGCCACCGGCGGGCCGGGGAACCACGGCGGCGAGCGGGCCGGGGAACCACGGCGGCGAGCGGGCCGCCGCCCCGGGTGGGGTGACGGCCCGCTCGTCCGTACGGCCGGGTCAGTGCTGTACCGGGCAGCCGTTCCCGCCGCCGCGCACCGGGGCGTCGGTGTCGTGCCGGGTGCCGAGCAGCCAGTAGGCCTCCTCCGCCGCCCGCCACAGCTCCGGGAACAACGTCAGCTGGGAGCGGGCCTCCAGCGTGGCCAGTGACCGGCCGCCCAGGCTCTGCGGCAGCCCGGCCGCGTCCGTCTCGGCGCTCTCCTTGCGCAGACCGGGCTGGCCGCCCAGCTGGGACCACACCATGATCAGGTGGTGCTGCTTCCAGCCGAGGACACTGCCGTCCAGCCGCAGCATCGCCTCGCGGACCAGGGCCAGGGCCTGCGCCTGCGGCGAACCGGGGCCGGTGTAGCCGTCGTCCTGCTGGGCGATCACGTCCTGGAGGGAGAGCCCGGCGCGTTCCACCGCCTGCTCGTACGCCTTCCACACCGGCCGGGCCACGCGCCGCAGGTTGCGGTAGCCGGGCGAGTCCAGTCCGGTGGCGTCCTCGGGCAGGGCGTTGCGCATCATCAGCAGGCCGTGCTGCGGCAGATGGTCGGTGATCAGCCGTACCGCCTGCACGGTGATCTCGCTCAGCGCGGTGGCCCGGTCGAACAGCCGCACCGCCTGCGCGTGGCGGTCGTGGTCCAGGTGGGTGAGGGCGCGGCGCAGCTCGTAGTGGATCTGCACCCAGGCGTACTCGGTGATGAGGTGCGCCACCTGGAAGAAGCGCTGGTCAGGGTGTTCGGTCTCGCTCTCCGGGACCAGCGCGCCGAGGGCCTCGGTGAGATGCAGGACGCTCTCGTAGTTGCTGCCCCGGTCGAAGTCGTACGACAGCAGCGCGTTGGGCTCGTCGGGGTTCAGCGAGCGCTTCACCGTGTCCCTCCCTTGGTGAACTCGATCAGCCAGTGACCGGGCAGTTCGAACTTCCGCGCGTCCGTCAGGGTGAGGCCCACCGCGCCGCCGAGGGCGCGCAGGTCCTCCTGGCTGCGCTCGCGCCCGCCGAGCAGTACCAGCATCAGCAGGTCGGCGTAGCTCGCCATCACCGGATCCTTGCCGCTGTCCAGCAGCCGCTCCACGACGACGACCCGGCCGCCGGGTTCCAGGGCCTCGGCGCAGCGGCCGAGGATGCGGCCGGCGTCGCGGTCGCTCCAGTTGTGGAGGGTGTTGGCGATCAGGTAGACGTCGCCGCCGGCCGGCATCGGGTCGAAGAAGCTGCCCGCGACCAGTTCGCAGCGGTCGGCCACCGGGGACACCGTCCCCCTGGCCTCCTCGACCACGCTCTCCAGCTCCAGCAGCGTGCCCCGCAGCGCCGGGTGCTCGGTGAGCAGCTTCAGCAGCAGGGAGCCGTTGCCGCCGCCGACGTCGACCACGTGCCGGACGGAGGACCAGTCGTAGATGCGGGCCAGTTCGGGGACGAGCCGGTTGGCGATGCGGGCGATGCCCGCGTTGAACGACTTCTCGATGTCCGGGTGGGCCTCCAGGTCCGCCCAGAAGGGCCGGCCGTGCGCCTGCTCGTACACCGGCGCGCCGGTGCGTACGGCGTCCATGAGCAGCGCGATGGCGGGCTCGAAGCGGGCCTCCATCGCCCGGCTGGGGTCCTCGTGGTCCAGCCAGCGGCGCAGGTTGCTCGGGTGGTCGCCGAGCAGCACCCGGCCCACGTCGGTCAGCTCGTAGGCCGTCTCCCCGCCCTCGGGGCCCTCGGTCCGCGTGAACAGGCCCAGCAGGCTGACGTAGTGCAGGACGCGGCCCAGGGACTGCTCGTCGGTGCCGGTCTCGGCGGCCAGGGCGGACACGGTCCGGTGCCCCTGCTCCACCAGGTCGGGCAGGCGCAGGGTCGCGGTCACGCGCACGGCGGTGGGCGTGAACCCGGAGCCCAGGGCCAGGATCGTGTTCAACGGGTCTTGACGGAACACGCAATTGCTCCTTGTCGTTCTCGTTCAGCGTTTTCGCCGGGCGTCCCCGAGGAATCCGGGAGGCGTTTCAGGGGTTTTTCTCGATCTCGTCGAGGGCGTCGAGGAACCGGACGAGGTCTTCCTGGGTGCCGAGCGACGTGCGCAGGTATCCGGGAAATCCGAACAGGCCGGCATTGCGAACGAGAATGCCGTGGTCGGCGGCGAGCCGGTCCTGCGCGAGCGCGCAGTCCCGGGCGGCGACCGCGACGAAGTTGGTGACGGAGGGCAGGTGGGCGCGCCCGCGGCGGTCCAGTTCCGCGGTGAACCAGCGGCGCCGCTCGGCGGTGGACCGGCGCACCCCGGCCAGGAAGTCCTGCTCGCCGAGGGCGCCCACGGCCGCCGCCTGGGCGAGCCGGTTCACGCTGAACGGCAGGGCGCGCAGCGTCTGCCGCAGTACGGCGATCAGCGCGGGCCGGCCGACGGCGTAGCCGACGCGCAGCGCGGCCAGTCCGTAGGCCTTGGAGAAGGTGCGCAGCGCGAGCAGCGGCGCGTCCCCGTCCAGCAGGTCGCGGGTCTGCGGGGCGTCGGGGCCGGCGAACTCCATGTACGCCTCGTCGAACACCAGCGGGACCCCGCTGCGCGCGGCGGCGTCGGCCAGCGCGGTCAGCTCCTCGCGGGTGTGGGCCGCGCCGCTGGGGTTGTGCGGGTTGCAGAGGTAGCCGATCCCGTGCCCGGGCAACCGCGCGGCGAACGCCGCCACGTCGACGTCCGTACCGGCCGGCGGTACGGCGGTGCAGCCGCGTCCGGTCAGTTCCAGACAGGTGCGGTAGCCGGGGAACGTGCCGTCGGTGACGAGGCCGGGGCGGGTGCGGTCCCCGAGGGTGAGGGCGGTGGCCAGGACGAGTTCGTCACTGCCGTTGGCCACGGCGATGTGGTCCGGAGTGACGTCCCAGTGCTCGGCGAGGGCGTGGACCAGGTCGTGGCGCTCGGGGTCCGGGTAGACGTTCACCCGGGCCAGCTCGCGCTCGGCCGCCCGCAGGGCCGCCTTGCCCGCGCCGTAGGGGCTTTCGCTGAGGTGCAGGCGGATCAGGTCGTCGGCTCCGGCGACGCGTGTGTTGAACGGCTGTCCGGGGCCGGCGGGTGCCGCGTTGCCGTCGGCGGCGGGGGGCCGGGTCACTGATGGTCACCCAGCAGGACACCGAAGCAGTAGCTGCCGACCTCGGCCTCCAGGGTCAGGAAGCAGTGCTCGCTGCCGGCCGGGATGCGCATCACGGCGGGCGAGAGCAGTTCGTGCCGTACGCCGTCGAGCTGGACCTCGATGCGGGCACCGCCCTTGTGGGGGGACACCAGCAGGTACAGCTCGTCCACCGGGTGGGTGTGCGGCGCGGCGACGGGCTTGCCGATCAGCCCGGTCAGTTCCCCGCCGGCGAGCTGCACGGGCAGGCCGCCGAACATGTCGGCGGTGAGGTAGAAGGGCGCGGGCTGGTGGTGGCCGGCCACGGCGAGCGGGATGGGCAGGTCCCCGATGATCTCGGCCTCGCCCGGACGTCGGTCGCTCATCACTGGGCCTCCAGAACGAAGAGGTAGGTGTGCGGGGCGCCGAAGGGGATGGTCCGGCGCAGGTGCAGGCCGCCTTCGCGGAAGAGGTTCTCGTACTCCTGGCGCGTGTAGATCGGGACGCCCATCAGGGCGTGCGCCAGCTCGAAGCCGCTGGAGAACACCGGCAGGGTGTCGCCCTCGCCGCGCGGGCGGACGGTGGTGTCGCCGAGCAGGAAGGTGTGCGCGTGGGGAAAAGCCTTGCGCAGTGCCGGGATGACGTCCCCGCGCGTGCCGGGGTCGACCAGCAGGTCGTGCAGGAACATGAAGCTCATCGCGACGTCGACCTCGTCGGCGCCCTCGATGCGGCGGCCCCGGAAGAGGACGTCGAGGACGTCGGCGCAGATCGGCTGGACGCGGTCGGTCAGGCCGTGGCGTGCGACGGTGCCGGCGGCCAGCCGTGTGGCCGACGCGCTGATGTCCAGGCCCAGCCCGCGGGCTCCGGGGCGGGACTTCACCAGGCGGGACACGCGCTCGCTGATGCCGCTGCCGAGGTCGGCGAGGACGGTGAAGTCGAGTGCGGCGATCTGCTCGTCGAGGATGTGCCGCATGAGCGCCAGGTCGGCCTGGGCCGAGCCGAGCGCCACCATGCCCTCGTCGCGCAGGACGTCGGTACCGAAGACGCGTTCTCCGCGCGCGAGGGACGCGGCGTTCGCGAACACGTCGTGGTATCCGCCCACCCCCCAGGTGAAGAACCCTATCTTCCGGCGGAGTTCGTCCCAGGCGGGGGTGGGTGCGACCGTGTCGCCGGTCAGGACGAGATACCCGAATGTCTCCGCGGCGGACAGCAGCCGGCGCAGAACGGTTTCGTCCAGCTGTCCCGCCCGGCAGTAATCCGGGATGTCGAGCCGGCCGTTGTCGTCGAACCAGGTGAACAGGCCCAGTTGGGCCAGGGCGAAAACGACGTTCGTGGAGATGAATCCGTTGAACGCGGTGTCGGCGTCGAGCGGGGTCTTCGCGCCTCCCCGCCAGTCCGCGGGGAGGAGAACACCGTCGTTTGCCTCTTGGATGCCGTCGCGGGAAACGGGAGCGGTCACGAGAAGAGCCTTCCTGATTCAGTCGGGGCCGATGGCTTCCCGGTCGGGGCCGACGACTTTCCGGTCGGAGCCGGCGAAAATGCGGTCGGTGCCGGCGACTTTCCGGTCTCGGTGCCGGCCGATCACGCGAGGGGCGACGTGGTGGCGATACGTTCCACGGCAGCCGCCAGTTCGCGCACGGTGGGGTGGTCGAAGAACAGCCGGTTGGGCAGGCGTACACCGAGTTGCCGGCGGAGCCGGATCAGCACCTGCGCGGCTTTCAAGGAATGGCCACCCGCTTCGAGGAAAGGGGTGTCGTCATCGAAATCGTCATGCCCGAGTACCTCGGTCCAAGCGACTCTGACCTGGTCGGTCATCGTCGGTGCGGGCATGGACGCGGACGCGCCGGAATGTGCCGCGGCAGGCGGTTCCGGACGTGTTCTCACACCGTCGTCGGTCATAAGGAATTCCCCCGTGTCATCGCGGCTCACGGTTCATCGCCCCGGATACGGCGCAGCCGTGGAACGGCAGCACGCAGGGGCGTGACTGGATGCGCTTTCTCTTCTTGATCCCCCGTGGAAACAGACGCACAACCGGTGGATCAGACCGGTTCGGTCCCCGAGCCGAATGCTCGCCGTAACGGCCAGATTGCCGTTGTCGGAGCGTAGGCAGCAGTCATCGGGCCAGTCAAGGGTCGTTTGTCGGCCACACTCCGTCGTACCTGCTCAGGCCAAATGATCGACCCCTGGCGTCATCAGCCCGCACGCGGGTGCGCGCACCGGCCATCCGTTGGCCGAAAAGCTGGTTGACGGCTGAAAGTTGACGCCCTTACAGTCTGAATCGTTTGTGAACGCAGTAATTCAGCACCGCGTTCGGCGGTGATCTGGATCCGGCGTGACAGGGGGAATCATCTACGCCGCCACGGGGGAGTACGCACCGGCCGATCGGCCGTGTGCACACGTCGACGGAGTCACTTCCGAACTCCGTTGAAAATCATGGGTGTTCGGCCGCCTGACCCGCGGCCGTCGGACCCTTCCGGGCCGTAGCCGGCCATTTCGTTTCACGTTCTACTTTCCTTCGTCCGGTGTCCCTTTCGGCTGCCCGCCGTGCGCGGTCGGGCCACGCGGGGCACCGGTGTTCTCACGAGACGCTCCGGGAAACGTGTTGAGGCATGCGATTCTGGGCGCCGGCGGAGTGGGGCTCGCCCTCGGGGCGGCCCTGGCCCGCGGCGGCCACGACGTCACGCTGGTGATGCGGGAGTCCACCCGGGCCCGCTACTCCGGCGTGATCGACGTCCACAGCAGACTGCGCGGCGACCACTCCGTGCCGGTCCGCGCGGTGGGCCGGCTCGACGAGCCGGTCGACGTCCTGTGGGTGACGGTGAAGGCACCGGCACTCGAGGCCGCCCTGTCCCGGACCGGTCCGGGCCCGCTGCCGGGCGCGGTGGTGCCGTTGCTCAACGGGCTCGACCACCCCGCCCTGCTGCGGGAGCGGTTCGGCGCCCGCCAGATCGTCGGCGCGATCCGCGTCGAGGCGGAGCGGACGGGGCCGGGCCGGGTGACGTGGAACTCCCTGTTCGCCGAGGTCAGCCTGGCGGCGGACGAGGACGCGCCGGCCGTGTGCGCCGGCGTCACCGCGGCCCTCGCGGACGCGGGCATCGGCTGCACCACCGAGCCGGACCCGGCCGGCGTCCTGTGGCGCAAGCTGGTGCTCCTGCTGCCGCTGGCCCTGGCCACCACCGCGGCGGACGGCCCCCTGGGCGCCGTCCGCCGGCAGCCCGGACTGGCGGCGCTGCTGCGCGGCGCGGCGCGCGAGGCCTGTGCCGTCGCGGCGGCCGAGGCCGTCACCGTCGACGAGCCGGAACTGCTGCACACCCTCGCCACCCTGCCCGGCCGGACCGACACCTCCCTGCACCGGGACGTGGCCGCCGGTGTCCGGCCGACCGAACTCGCCGCGCTCACCGAGCCGGTACTGCGCCGCGCCCGGGACCACGACCTGGCCCTGCCGGCGATCACCGAGCTGGCGCGCCGGGCCGCGGATCGGGAACGGCACGCCGAGGCCCCCGCGCCGCACCGATCCACCTACAGCAAGGGAGAAACGTCATGACCGTCGGTTCGGGCGAGAAGCAGGCCGAAACCCTGGAAGCGACGCTGAAGGAGATCCTCGTCGAGGACCTCTTCCTGGACGTGCCCGCGGAGCGCATCGGGGACGACGACGGACTCCAGGACGTCCTGGGGCTGGACTCCCTCGGCTTCGTGGAGCTGCGCGCCCAGTGCGAGCAGCGCTTCGGTGTGACGATCACGGACGCCGAATTCACCCCGGTCCACTTCCGCTCCGTGCGCACGGTCGCCGGCCTGGTGCGCACCCTGCGGGCGGACGCGGCCGGCGAGCACGTGGCGGTCCCCAAGTGAGGACACCGGCCTCCTCCGAGCAGCTGGACGTCTGGCTCGCCTGCCAGCGCGAACCGGAATCCGACCGCTACAACGTCACGGTCGACCTGGAGTTCGTCCCGGGCGTCGACGTACCGGCGCTGCGGGCGGCCCTCGGTGACGTGCTGCGGGCACATCCGGCGCTGCGGAGTTCCTTCTTCACCGAGGGCGGGGAGCTGTGGCGCGGCACCGAGGCGGAGCCGCCCCTGGCCTTCGTCACCGACCGGCTGCCGGGCCGTTACGACCGGGCCGAGGCCCTCGCCCGCGCGGTCGTCGCCGGCCGCGCGCCCTTCGACCTCGGCACGGCGCCCCTGCTGCGGGCGATCCTGCTGACCGGGGAAGGCGGCGCCCTGCTGGCCGTCACGATGCATCACATCGTCTCCGACGGCTGGTCCAGCCGGATCCTCGCCGAGGACCTGGTGGCGGCGTACCGGTCCCGGGCGGCGGGTGAGCCGGGTCCCGCACCGCGCACCGCGCCGGACACCGAGGACCGGAGCGACCCGGAGACCGTCGACCGGACCGGCACCGGCACCGGCACCGGCACCGGCACGGATGCCGACGCGGAGGCGGAGGCCGAGGCCGTGGCCGAGGCCGAGGAGTACTGGGCCACGGTCCTGCACGACGCCCCCGCCTCCCTCGCGCCGCCGCACGACCTGGTGCCCGAGGACGGCTTTCCCGGGCCATCGGGCCGGGTGGAGGTGCGGCTGCCGGACGAGGTCGCCTCGGGCGTCCAGGCCCTGGCCGCGGCCGGGCGCGGCTCCCCCGCCGTGGTGGTCCTGGCGGCCTGGTCAGTGCTGCTGCACGCGTGGGCGGGCGAGTCCGAGGGCGTCCTCGGCATGGTGTTCGCCGGCCGCCGGGACGCCGACGCCGAGCGCGTCGACCTGTTCAGCCGGGTCCTGCCGCTCCGCGACCGGCTGGACCCCGGGGACCGCTTCACGGACGTGACCGCCCGGCTGCGCGAGCGGATGCTCGACGCGATGGAGCACGCCCATCTGCCGGTGCGGCGGCTGCGCGAGATCCGCAGCGAGCGGTCGGACGGCCCGGGCGCCGAGCGCACGGCGTTCATGTACACGCCCGCCTACGAGGACGAGTGGCGGGCCGGCGAGGTCACCGTCCGCCGTTTCGACCATCCGGACGAGACGACGAAGTACGAGTTCTCGGTCAACGTGCTGGAGGGCTCGGCCGGCACCCGGCTGTGCGTGTACTACGACACCGCCCGCTACCGCCGCGCCACCGCCGAGCTGTTCACCGAGGAGCTGCGCGAGCTGCTGGCCCGCGCGGTGGCCGCCCCGGACACCTCCTGCGGCGATCTGCTCGCCGAGTGCGACCCGGGCCTGTCCCGCGTCGCCGCGCACGGCGCGCCCGCCACCGCGCCGGCGCCCGGCATCCCCGCGCTGGTCCTGCGGCACGCGGCCGACCGCCCGGACGCGGTCGCCGTACGCCACGGCGACCGGGTCCTCACCTACGGCGAACTCGGCGCCCGCGCCGGGGAACTGGCCGGCCGGCTGCACGAGCGGGGCGTCGGGCCCGGCGACACCGTGGCCCTGCTCCTCCCCCCCGGCCTCGACACCCCGGTGTTCTGGCTGGCCTGCGCCCTGGCCGGGGCCGCCTACCTGCCGCTCGACCCGGCCTACCCCGAGGCCCAGCTCCAGCTGATCGTGGACGACGCCCGCCCGGCCGTCCTCGTCGTCGACCCGGACTGCGGGCACACCCTCGACGTGCCCCGCGACACGGCCGTACGGCTGGACGAGGTACCGGCGCGGACGGGTGGCCCGGCCGCGCCCGAGATCCCGTACGACGAGGCGTCAACGCTGTGCGTGCTCTACACCTCCGGTACGACCGGCCGGCCCAAGGGCGTCGTCCTGCCGCACCGCGGGCTGGCCCGGCTCCTCCAGCGGCCCGACTTCATCCCGCTGGACGAGACGGACGTGGTCGCGCAGCTGTGCCCGCTCAACTTCGACGGCGCCAGCTACGAGATCTGGGGCGCGCTGACGCACGGCGCCGAACTGGTCGTGCTCGACAAGCACCTGGTGCTCAGTCCCCGGGAGATGCGCGCGGTCGTCCGCGCGCGGGGGGTGACGACCCTGCTGGTGACGACACCGCTGCTCAACCGGATCATCGAGGACGCCCCGGACACGCTCCAGTCGCTGCGGCGCGTCTACTTCGGCGGTGAGCTGATCTCCGCGCGGCACATGCGCCGCGCCCTGCGCTGGAGCCGTCCCGGGGTGCTGCTGCACAGCTACGGCCCCACCGAGAACTCCTTCACCTCGACATGGTTCGCGATCACCGATGTCACGGCGGACGCCCGCACCGTCCCCATCGGCCGTCCGGTGCCCGGCACCGAGGTGCGGGTGGTGCAGGAGGGCGGCACCCGGCCGGTCCCGCGCGGTGTGCCCGGTGAACTCCTGCTGGGCGGTGCGGGCCTGGCCGACGGCTACCTGAACGCGCCGGAACTGACCGCCGGCCGCTTCGTCACCGACGGCACCACCCGGCTGTACCGCACCGGCGACCGGGTGCGGTGGACGCCGGACGGACTGCTGGAGTTCATCGGCCGCAACGACAACCAGGTCAAGATCCGCAGTCAGCGCGTCGAACTCGGCGAGGTGGAGGCCGTGCTGGACGCCCATCCGGCCGTCGAGTCGGTCTTCGTCACCACCCGTGTCAACGGGCGCGGCGAGAAGGAGATCGTCGCCTACGCGGTCGCCGCGCCCGGCACGGACGCCGACGTGCTCGGCCGGCACGCCAAGCTGCGGCTGCCCGCCTTCGCCGTTCCGAGCCACCTGGTGCTCGTGGACGAGCTGCCGCTCACCCCGACCGGCAAGATCGACCGGCGCCGGCTGCCGGACGTGGACCGAGGGGGACACGCCCTGAGGCCCGCCCCCGCCGCCCCGGCCCCGGCCGCCCCGGCCGCGGCTCCCGGCCCCGCCTCCCTCCTGGACGGCGTACGGGCGGCCTGGCGGGCGGTGCTGGGGCACGACGGTTTCGGTTCCGACCGCAACTTCTTCGACGCGGGCGGCCATTCGCTGCTGCTGGTGAAGCTGCGCGAACAGCTGAGGCTGGCGACCGGCGCCGACGTCCCGGTCATCGACCTGCTGCGGCACGTCACCGTCCAGGACCAGGCCCGGCTGATCGCCACCGCCCACCGGCCCACGGCCGTCCCGGCGACCGTGCCCGCCGAGGCGGCCGTACGGCGGCAGCCCACGCCGCGCACGCCTCCCGCGTACGCGGCACCGCAGCGGCGGCCCGGGACGGACGGGGTCGGACACCACGTCCTCGCCCTGTCCGCCGTCACCGCTCAGGCCCTCGTCACGGCCCGGGAGCGGCTGGCCGCTCACCTGGAGGCGGACCCGCGGGTGGCACTGGCTGACGTCGCGCACACCCTGGACCGGGGCCGGGAGCGGTTCGCGCACCGGTTCGCCGTGGTGGTGACCGGCCGGGAACAGGCGGTGCGGGCCCTGCGCGACGGTGCCGGCCACCCGGCCGCGCCGCCCGTCCCGGGACCGGCCCCCGCCGTGGTGTTCGCGTTCACGGAAGCCGGCGCCGGCACCACCGATGCCCTCGCGCGGCAGGTGGGCCTCGCCGGCCGGTTCGCCCGGTGGGGGGTGACCCCGGCGGCGGTGCTCGGCGCGGGCCCGGGCCGGATCGCGGCGGCCGTGGTGAGCGGGGCCCTCGGGGCCGAGGAGGGCCGCCGGTACGCGGCCGACGCGTCCGGGACCGTACCCCTGCCCGGCCGCCCCGGCGTGCTGTGGAGCACCGCGCTCGGCCCGGTCACCCCCGGCGGGCCCGCCCCGCGACAGGCGCACCTGGCCACCGAGGCCGAGCCCGCCAAGCTGCTCCAGGTCGCCCGCGACCAGCTCGGCGAGGTGGCCGTCCTGGAGCTGCCGGCGACGGACCTGGACGACGAAGCCCTGCTCAGGGCCCTCGCGGCGCTGTGGTGCCAGGGCGTCGGGGCGCGGCTGACCCCGGACGGTCCGGCCCGCCGGCTGCGGCTGCCCGGCCACCCCCTGTCCTGGGCGCCCGCCGCCCGCGCCGACCACTCGTGAACATCCCCGAAGGAAGGTCCGCATGCCGCACGTACGTGGCGAAGCCGCCGTTCTCGTCGAGCCCGGGCGTCTGGAGGTGGCGGACGTCGCCTTCCGGGAGCTGTCCGAGGACGAGGTGCTGGTCCGCAACACCGTGGCCGCCATCTGCGGCAGCGATGTGCACCGGGTGCGCGCCGAGTCCCCGTTCTTCCGGGACATGCGGGACCACCCCTACCCCTGCCCGGCGGGGTATCCGGGGCACGAGGGCGTCGGTCAGGTCGTGGAGAGCCGGTCGGCGCGGTTCGCGCCGGGCGACCTCGTGCTGACCGTGCCGAACCACGCCTACATGGCGTCGTTCGCGCGCTACCAGACCATCGCCGACCGGTTCCTGCTGCCGCTGGCGGACACCGGCTCGCCGACGGTCCATCTGATGGCGCAGCAGCTCGGGACCGTCGTGTTCGCGCTGAAGCGGTTCTGGCCGGAGCCTGTGCCCGAGGGCCGGACGGCCGCCGTCGTCGGCGTCGGCTCGGCCGGCCTGCTGTTCCTCCAGATGCTCAAGCACCGCGGCTTCGAGCGGGTCGTCGCGGTCGACCTGGAACCGGGCCGGCTGGCCGTGGCGCGCGCGCTCGGCGCGGACGCCACCGCGCACGTCCCCGGGCGGAGCGCCGAGGAGGTCGTCATGGAGCTGACCGGCGGCGCGGGCGCCGACCTGGTGATCGAGGCGGCCGGCACCGACGGGGCGCGCGAGCACGCGATGCGGATGGTCGGGCAGCGGGGCCGGCTGGGTTTCTTCGGCATGCCCGAGGACTACGACATGCGCATCCCGTACGCCCATCTCTTCGTGCGCAACGCGCAGTTGATCCACGCGGTGGGCGGCGCCCAGCTGGAGCCGGGGCTCGCCTCCTTCCGCACGGCCCTGGACCTGATCGGGAGCGGCTCGATCCACGTCGACGACCACATCACCCACACCTTCGACATCAAGAACATCGCCGACGCCTTCGACCTGGCGCACCACCGCGGGGACGGGGTCGTCAAGGTCGCGCTCACCTTCGACTGAGGCAGGGTCGCATGTCTGAACTCTCCAAGCGCTCCGACCCGGTGGCCGTCATCGGCGTGGGCGGGCGCTTCGCCGAGGCGCCCGACGTCGAGGCGTTCTGGGACAACCTCGTCGCGGGCCGCGACTGCTTCCGGCGGGAGCCGGTGCCGGTCGTGGAGGACCTGGGCGGGGACCGGCTGCGCGTCCACTCCTGGGGGCTCGCGCCGCACCGGGACCGCTACGACAGCGCGCTCGTCGGCGTCGAGGGCCTGGACCCGCAGCACGGCATCCTCCAGGAGTCGCTGTGGCAGGCGGCGGAGGACGCCGGGGTGCGGCTGTCGGCGATCGCCGACCGGACCGCCGTGTACGCGGGCTGTGCCCGCACCAAGCACGTGCCGCGGGCCGCCTTCGACGACGTGGTGCACGTCGACCCGACGTTCGCCGGACCCTACTTCTCCTACCTCCAGGACCTGTGGGGCGAGTCGCTGATGCTGGACTCGGCGTGCGCCACCTCGGCCGTCGCCGTCCATCTGGCCTGCCAGAGCCTGCGGGCGCACAGCTGTGACTACGCCCTGGCCGGGGCGGTGGCCGTCCAGGAGGACGCCGACGGCACCTATCTGCGCACCCCGCGCAGCATCTACTCCACCGAGGGCATCGTGCGCCCCTTCGACCGCCGGCACAACGGCGTGGTCCCGGGTGACGGTTCCGGGGCCGTCCTGCTGCGCCGGCTCGACGACGCGCTGCGCGACGGCGATCCCGTGTACGCCGTCATCCGGGGCAGCGCCGTCACCAACGACGGCCGTGCCAAGCCCGGTTTCGTCATCCCCGGTGTCGACGGCAAGGTCCGCGCGGTGCGCCGGGCCCTGGAGGCGGCGGGCCTGACCGGGACCGACGTCGACTACGTCGAGACGCACGGGGTCGGCATCCCGCTGAACGACCAGATCGAGGCGACCGCCCTGATCGAGGGGCTCGGCACCGAGGGCGAGCCGGTGGCGGTGGGCTCGGTGAAGGCCTCCGTCGGCCACTGCGACACCGCGGCCGGCATGGCGGCCCTGATCAAGACCTGCCTCGCGATGGACCGCGGCTTCCTGCCCGCGACCCCCAACACCGAGGACCCGATCGAGGAGTTCACCGGGCGCGGCGCGCGTTTCGGCATCCTCCCCGAGGGCCGTCCCTGGCCCGCGCACGGCCGCCCCCGCACGGCCGGCCTGATGTCGGCCGGCGTGGGCGGCACCAACGCCTTCCTCGTCCTGGAGGAAGCACCGTCGCTCTGACGGCCCCCCGTTCCCGCACCCAGTCACAGCAAGGAGCACCCATGTCCGTCAACGCCGACCTCTACATCGAGGTCAAGGACTTCTACGCCCGCCAGATGCGCGTCCTGGACGACCTGGACATCGAGCGGTTCACGGCCACCTTCACCGAGGACGGTTCGGTCGCCCACCCGCACCGCGGGGAGAAGGTGGAGGGCCGCGAGGCGATGCGCGCCAAGATGAAGAGCATGCTCCCGATGTACGAGGGGCTGGTCACCCGGCACTGGTTCGACCACTTCCTGATCGAGCCGGCCGGGGACGACGGCCTGCGCGTCACCTACTACTCGCTGGTGACCCAGACCGACACCGAGGAACAGATGCGCTTCTTCTCCTCCTCCAGCGTCGAGGACCGCATGGTGCGCGTCGACGGTGAACTGCGCATCCGGGAGCGGGTCATCCACCGCGACAACCCCGAGCACGGCCGCGTCATCTGACGATCCGCCGCCCGAGCGGGCCTGAACGAAGGAGGGCAGAGCAGATGGCAGAGTCCTGGGAGCTGCCGCCGGCCGCGTGGAACGACACGGCACGGCCGTTCGAGGACCGGGTGAGCCTGGTCGACCTGATCGAGCGGCGCGTACGGGAGAACCCGGACGCCCCGGCCGTCCGCCTCGGGGAGGGGGAGGTCAGGACGTACGGGCAGCTGTGGGACGACTCCGGTCTGCTCGCCCGTTTCCTGCGCGGCCGGGGCGCGGGCCCGGGCGCTTTCGTCGGCATCCTGCACGAGAACTCGTACGACAGTGTGCGGGCGGTCCTCGGGGTGCTGCGCACCGGCGCCGCCTACGTACCGCTGGACGCGCGCTGGCCGGCCGGGCGGATCGCCGCGCCCGTGCGCCGGCTGGGCATCGGCTGGATCGTCACCGGACACGCCCTGGCGCGCCGCGCGGAGGAGGCCGGGCTCCTCGCGGGCACCGGGCTCCGGCTGGTCTGCACGGATCTGCGGGCCCCGGCCCCCGACCCGCTGGACACGGAGGCGGTGGGACTGCTGTGGGACACCGTCGCCGAGGACGAGGACCAGGCACGCGCCTCGGGCTTCAACCGGAACCCGGCCGACGGCGTCTCCGACGCGCAGATCGGGACGTACGTCGCGCGGGTGCGTGACCTGGTGCTGTCGGTGGCGGACCGGCCCCGGGTCGTCGAGGTGGGCTGCGGTGCCGGTCTGATCGCCTGCGCCCTGCGGGACCGGGCCGCCGCCTACACGGGCGTCGACGTGTCGTCCGTGGCGCTCGAGCGGGCGGACCGGGAGTACGGCGGGGGTGCCCGGTTCGTGCGGGCCGCCGCCGACGGGCTCGGTGACGTCGTGCCGCCGGCGGGCGCCGATGTGGTGGTGCTGGCCAGCGTCGCGCAGTTCTTCCCGGGGTTCGAGTACCTGCGGTCCGTGCTGCGGGACGCGCTGGGCGCGCTGGCGCCCGGCGGGGCGGTGGTCCTGGCCGACCTGGAGGAACCGGGTGAGGGCGGGGACCCGGGTCATCTGCGGGTGCCCGCCGACTGGTTCGGCGCCCTGACCGCCCGGCTCGGGGTGCCGGTGCGGGCGGAGATCCACCGCCGCGGGGGCGGCGACTGGCCTGCGGTACTGCGGGACCGCTACGACGTCGTCCTGCGTCCGGCACCGGCGGCGGCCGCGGAGCCGTACGCGCCGGTGATCAGCACATGGAGCGACGTGGAGGCCGCCCGCGATCTGCCGCTGCCGGCCGGGCCCGGCGCCGGTGACACCGCGTACGTCATCTTCACCTCGGGTTCCACCGGTGTGCCCAAGGGCGTCTCGGTGCGCCACCGCAGCGCCGTGAACGTCGTCCAGTGGGTCAACGAGACGTACGCGGTCGGGCCGGACGACTGTCTGCTGTGGGTGACCGCGCTGACCTTCGACCTGTCGGTGTACGACCTGCTGGGTGTCCTGGCGGCGGGCGCCTGCCTGCGCGTCGTCCCGGCGGCCGAACTCTCCGACGGCGAGCGGCTCATGGAGATCATGCTGCGGGAACCGGTCACCTTCTGGGACTCGGCGCCGGCCGCGCTGAGCATGGTGATGTCCTTCGCCGAGGACCCCCCGCGGGACGCCCCGCCGCCCCGTCTGCGGCTGGTCTTCCTCAGCGGCGACTGGGTACCGCTGACCCTTCCCGACCGGGTCCGGGACCGCTTCCCCGGGGCCCGTGTCGTGGCGCTGGGCGGCGCGACGGAGGCGACGATCTGGTCCAACCACTTCGACGTCGGCGCGATCGACCCGCAGTGGACCAGCGTGCCGTACGGCAGGCCGATCCAGAACGCCCGCTACTACGTCCTGGACGAGGACCGCAAGCCGCTGCCGGTCGGTGTGGAGGGCGACCTGTACATCGCGGGTGTGGCCGTGGCCGACGGGTACGTGGGCGAACCGGAGCTGACGGCCGCGAAGTTCACGGCCGACACGGTCAGCGGTCTGGCGGGCGAGCGGATGTACGCCACCGGCGACCGGGCCCTGTGGCGCGCCGACGGCAACCTGGAGTTCCGGGGCCGCCGGGACGACCAGGTCAAGGTGCGCGGCTACCGGATCGAGCTGGGCGAGGTGCTGGCCGCGCTGCGGCGGGTGCCGGGGGTGGTGGACTGCGCGGTCACCACGCTGCGCGGTGAGGACGGCCCGCAGATCGTGGCGGCCGTGGCCACCGGGGCGGCGGAGCGGGAGCTGTCCGGCGGGTCGGTCCGCCGCCGTCTCGCCGGCGTCCTGCCGAGCTACATGCTGCCCGAGCATGTGCTCGTCCTGCCGGCCCTGCCGGTCGGTCCCACCGGCAAGGTGGACCGCGACCGGCTGGCCCGGCTGGCGGCGCGCCCCCGGGGACGCGGGCCGCGCTGACCGCGCGGGCGCCCGGTGGTCCGGCCGGACCACCGGGCGTCCGCGGGCTGCTCTCCGCCCGGCTAGCCGCGCACGCCGAGCTTCCACACCATCGCCGCGACGGCGTCGCTGTTGACGTCGAGGGCGTGCCGGTCGATGTTGGCGGGGGTGTCGCAGGCCAGGTGGTAGCAGGCGTCCATGGCCCGGCCGGCGGTCCCGCCCCACTTCGCGGCCTGCTCCGGGGTCTTGATCTCGGCGGACCCGGTGAAGATGCCGCCCACCGGGACGCCCTTGGCGAGGAACGGCTCGTGGTCGCTGCGGCCGTTGAGCGCGGTGGCGGGCTCGGTGGGGATGCCCTTGGCGTCGAAGAAGGCCTTGAAGTGCCGGGCGACCTCGGGGCTCTGGTCGTAGACGAAGTACCCGGGGTTGGGTGAGCCGATCATGTCGAAGTTCAGGTAGGCGCTGATCCTGGACAGTTCGGCGGGCGGCAGGCTGTTCACGTAGTGCGTGGAACCGATGTAGGTCTCCTCCTCGGTTCCCCAGAAGGCGAACCGGAGGTGCTGGGCGGGGGCGGCCTTCCTCGCGGAGACCGTCAGCGCCGTCTCCAGGATGGCGCCGACGCTGGAGCCGTTGTCGTTGATTCCGGGGCCGGTGTCCACCGAGTCGAGGTGCGCACCGACCATGAGCACCTTTCCGGAACGTCCGCCGTGCGGCCAGTCGGCGATCAGATTCCAGCTTTTCTTCCCGCCGAACTCGAATTGCTGGAGGGCGGTTCTGTATCCGGCGGCTTCCAGTTTCCCCCGGACGTATGCAACGGATGCCTGATAACCGGCCGTGCCGTGGGCCCGGTTGCCGTGGTGGGCGTCGGAGATCTTCTGGAGCGCGTCGAGGTGCCGCATCACCCCGGTGACGGAGATGTCGGGCGCATCACCTGCCTGAGCAGGCTCTTCGGCGTGCACACCGGCCGTTGTCAGAAGCAGCACGGACAGGGTGGAGGCTGCGATGACGGCAGGACGCACGGATGTGAGAGACACTGCGCTTTTCCCCTTTGCGGTGCGGGTGCGTGATATTCCGGATCAGGGGATCCCCCGTGATCGACCCGAATATTTCACGGCGCCCGGCCGGACGTCATCGCCTTTTCCATCGCCTTCACAAACGGAATCCACGGGACGCCCTTTTCCCGCCAGGGTGATATCCCTCGAATTTCTGCCCGGATGCGCGCAGGAATCACGCGCGGCGGCCACGGCGGCAGCGGAAGAGGACGGGAATTCCTGGCGTGTTTCCTACGCCCGGTCCGCCCGCCCTCTGTGCCGCCGCGCGGTGGGTCCGCTCAGTGCTTCCGCCAGGGCGTCCAGTCCCCCAGCCAGGCCGCCCCGGTCGCCGACGCGGCCTGCTCCCGGGTGAGCTGGGGACGGTTCTCCGGGACCGTGATCACCGCGCCCGGGCCCCGGTTCCGGTACTCGGCGAACCGCTGCCGCTGCCAGGGGTGGGCGGCCGACATGTCGGTGTAGGGGGCGGCCGTGTCGATGCCCGCGCCGAGCCAGGTCTCGCGGACGGTGAGCATCGGGCGGGCGGTCGGGTCGGAGCTGGGCACCCAGGGACGGGCCAGCTTGTAGGAGCCGTCCGGGGCCTCGCTGGTGATCCGCCCGCCGAGGACCAGGTAACCGCGCGGGTCGACGGCGGCCGTGGAGGGCGCGAGGACGAAGCCGTACGGGGCTGCCGCGAGGTCGGTGCGGTCCAGGGTGCGGAAGTGGCATTCCTCGTAGACGGCGGTGGCCCGGCCGAAGACGAAGTCGACGTCGCCCTCGATGTGGCAGTGCGCGTAGTACTGGCGGGCGAGGACGCCGAGGGCGGCGGAGTCGGCGTACAGCGTGTCCTGGTGGCCGAGGAAGCGGCAGTGCAGGAAGGCGCCGCGGTCGCCCTGCACCTTGGCGGCGACGGCCTGGGTGCCGGTGATGTCCGGGTGGGCGGCGCGCAGCCAGTCGTTGGCGAAGGTGATCCAGCGGGCGGTGAAGCCGTCGGCCCGGACGGTCGTCGTCGCGGAGCCGGAGGTGCCGTAGGTGCCGCCGCCCGGCTTGGGGGTGCCGGCCGCGTTGTCGTACACGATCACGACGTCGCGGGGATTCTCCGAGGCGCCGATCCACGTCATCTCCGTGCGGCCTGCGTCGACGGTGACCGTCTCCCGGTAGGTGCCGGGCGCGATGACCAGGGTCCGTCCGCTGCCGGTGGCGGCGGTCACCGCGGCCTGGACGGCGGTGAAGTCGCCCCGGCCGCGCGGGTCGACGTACAGGGTGTCCGGGGTGAGGCGGCGGGCCGGGGTTCCGTAGCGGCCGAACGGGCGCGGGACGGCGGCGGCCCGGGCGGGGGCGGACGTGAGGCCGGGCGCGGCGGCGGCCACGGCGCCCGCGGTGAGGAAGTCCCGTCGGGACAGGGGCATGGATGTGCTCCTTCGGATGCGGCTCGGCCGGGGAGCCGGGGTCGGGGCCGGGCCCGGCCCCCCGGGGGGTGTCAGCGCAGGCGTCCGGCGCCCGCGCGGTGGTCGACGCGTGCGGGCACGGCGTGCGGCCGGTCCACCCGGGTGCGCAGGACCGGCGTCCAGCCGGCCCCGGACCGCAGGATCTCGCCGGGCACCTGGGCGTTGTGGGCGGCGACGAGGTCCACCGGCGCGCCGTTGACGTAGTTGTCGGCGGCGGTGACCGGCGCGTCCTTCCACTTCTTCAGCACCGACCCGGCCGTGGCGCCGTCCGGCAGGGTGAACGCGTTGTGCTCGGCGACGAGCTGCGACTCGATGCCGATGCCGTAGCTGTAGGAGTAGCCGTCGCCGGCGACGAAGTGGTTGTTGTACGAGTCCACCTGCCCGAAGCGGACGCGCGGGGCCCGCTCGACCAGGTCGCGGAACAGGTTGTGGTGGAAGGTGACCTTGAGGTGCCCCCGGTCGACGGCGGCCGTGGCGGCGCTGTCGCTGTTGCCGATGAGGATCGTCTTGTCGTGGTCCTCGAAGACGTTCCAGGAGGCGGTGACGTAGTCGGCTCCCTTGACGATGTCCAGCTCGCCGTCGTGCTGTTCGTAGATCCGGCCGTAGTAGGACGGCAGGGTGCTGTCGGGGTGATCACCGTCGGTGAAGGTGTCGTGGTCGATCCACACATGGGCCGACCCGTGGACAACGGCACTGTCGTACTCGGAGTTCCAGTTGCCGTCCGCGGTGTCGGTCGGGTCCCACTGCGGGAAGCAGTCGAGGGGGCTCTCGAAGGCCAGATTGCGGACGATGACGTTGTCGGCGTCCTTGATCTGGAGGCTGGCGCCCTGGAAGCCGGCGTCGCGGCCGATGCCGACGATCGTCGTGTTGGCGGGGACGGCGGCCTCGATGAAGGCGTCCTGGCGGGCCGCGGAGGCGCGGCGCAGGCCCTCGGGGCTGTCGTCGGGCTCGTCGTCGAGGGTGCGCGCCCGCCCCCAGACCGCCGGGTCGTAGGTCTTCAGATAGGTGGCGAGGTCGTAGCCGGGGACGGCGAACGAGTCGCAGCCCGGCCCGTCGGCGTCGATCGTCCCCTTCACCCGGACGATCTTCGGTGCGCCGCCGCCGTCGGCGAGGGCGGCCTTGAACTGCTCCCAGGTGCTGACGGTGTAGAGGTGCGCGGGGTCGGCGGCGGCCCCGCCGGTGGTGCCGGTGCCGTAGGACGCCCAGCCGTCCCGGGCGGGCAGGACCTGGCGCTCCGGGCCGGTGCGGTGGCCGGCGGCGGTGCCGGACGCGGCGGCGGTGCCGGTGAGGGACAGCACGAGGGCCGTGCATCCGGCCAGCGCTGCTATGACACGTCCATGACATTTCAGTGTACGCATGGTGCGGCTCTCCTCGATGACGGGTCAGGACTGCGGTGCGGGCGGCCAGGTGATCCACGACGCCGGGACGTCCTCGTCCAGCCGGACGACGTCGCGCCGGGCCAGCATCCGGGTGCGCAGCAGCTCCCGCGCCACGAGCCGTGCCACGGCGATGGCACCCGACGGGTTGAAATGGGTGTTGTCCTGCTCGGTGCGGGTCCAGTTGAAGCAGGTCTTCGTCTCCTCCACGCCGAGCCGCTGCCACAGCGCGAGCGAGAGCGCCTCGATGTCGAGCAGCGCCACCCCCTCCTCCCCGGCCAGCGCCCGCATGGCCGCCGGGTAGTCGCCGTGGGTCGGCAGGGCGTTGCCGTCGGCGTCGAACCTGCGGCGCTCGACAGGAGTGGCGAGGACGGGCCGGGCCCCGCGGGACCGGGCGCCCGTGACGTACCGCCGCAGGCACTCCTGGTACGTCGTCCAGGGCTCGGTGTACCGGGCGGAGTCGGTGGCCTTCTCGTCGTTGTGCGCGAACTGGACGAGCAGCAGGTCACCGGGCCGGATGACGGCGAGGACCGCGTCGAGCCGGCCCTCGTCCAGGAAGCTCTTCGAACTGCGGCCGTTCACCGCGTGGTCGGCGACGGCGACGCCCTGGTGGAGGAAGAAGGGCAGTGCCATGCCCCATCCGGTCTCCGGGGCCTCGTCGGCGGTCTTCGGGGCGGCCGTGGAATCACCGGCGATGTACAGGGTGCGGGTACGGTGCCCGGCGGCCCGGGCCGTGCCGGTCACGCCGAGGGCGAGGGGGGCGGCGGCGACAGCGGCGAGCCCGAGCTGTCTGCGCGTGAGGGACACAGGGGGTGCCTTTCGGACGCGGGGGAACCTGCCAGGGGTGCGGTGCGGTGTCCGGGTCGCGGTTCCGCCGAGGGGGCGCGGCCGGCCGGTGCCGGCGGCGGGCCCCCGCGGACCGGAACCGCCCGGGCGCTCAGTGGTTCTTCTTCCAGTCGGCCTGGGCCTTGTCGAGCTGGTCGGCCAGCGTGTCCAGGAACTCCTTCGCGCTCAGCCTGCCGAGCAGCACCTTCTGGAAGTTCGGCTCGTTGTCGGCCTTGGAGAGGGTGTTCCAGTCCGGCAGGTAGTACGGCAGCTGCACGACCTTGGTGTCGGCCCCGTTCAGCGCCTCGGCGGCGAGCTTCGTCGGCTCCGACGCCCGCACCCACGCGTCCCGCGCGGCCTCGGTGTTCGCCGGCACCTGTCCCGCGACCCGGTTCCACCTGCTGTTGGACTCGTGCGAGGCGGCGAACTCGATGAACTTCCAGGCGGCGGCCTTGTGCGCACTGGACCGGAACAGCGCGAGCCCGTCGACCGGGTTGGACACCTGCACCCGGGTGCCGTCGTCCAGGGTCGGGTTGGGCACGCCCTTGAACCGGCCCTTCAGCGCCTTCTCGTGGTCGGCGTAGGACCCGAGGTTGTGGCTCAGCATCCCGATGGTGCCGGAGTCCCACTGCGCGACCATCTTGGTGAAGTCGTTGTTGACGTCGGCGGACGGGGTGTCCTTCTTGTACAGGCCGGCGTACTTCTCCAGCGCGGCCACGTTCCTGGGGTCGTTGACGGTGGTCCGGTCGCCCTTCCAGAAGGACGTGATCCCGCTCTGCCCGTACATCGCGTCCAGGGCCTGCGCGATGGACCCCTCGCCGCCGCGGATGGTGTACCCGAAGCGGTTGCGGCCCCGGTCGGTGAGCTTGCCGGCCGCCGCGTAGAACTTCGTCCAGGTGGTCGGCGGATCCAGTCTGGCCGCCGCGAACAGGTCGGTGCGGTACCACAGCGTGCCGTTGTTGGCGGAGGTCGGCACGGTGTACGTCCGGCCGGTACCGCCGGCGGCCTTCACGCTCTCCAGGAACGTCGCGTTGAGCCTGCCGTCCAGGGAGCTGCCGGAGATCCGGTCGTCCAGCGGCTCCAGCGCGCCCTGCGCGGCGACCTCGGCGAGCATGGCCGTACCGATGCCGCCGACGTCGGGCAGGCCGCCGCCCTGGATGGCGGTGTCGTACTTGGACTGGACGCCGGCGGCGGGCACACCGACGTACTTGACCTCGATGTCGGGGTACTTCTTCTCGAAGTCGGCGATGATCTGCTTCCACACGTCGGTGCGGACACCGCCGTTGTTGTCCCAGAACGTGATCGTGCCCTTGCCGGAGCCCTCGCCCCCCTTGTCCCCCGCGCTGCCGCTGCCGTTGTCGCCGCAGGCGGCGGCGGCGAGGGCGAGGACGGAGGCCAGGACGGCGGCCGGGGCGGCCCGTCTGCCGGTGCGGTTACGGATGCTGCTCTTCATCGGTCGGCTCTCTTCTTCTCTTCTGGTTCTCTGCTGGATCCAACGGAGGAGTGAAGCGGTGGGACGGTGGTGTGACGGGCCTGCCGGCGGGGGCGTTGACCTGGAAGATCCCCTGGTCGGGGTCGCCCCGGGGTTCGTGCAGGTGCCGGGCGTGCTCATGGGCCGACCGCCCTGCGGACCAGGGCCGCCGCCTCGTCCCGCCGCAGCCGGCCGTCGGCGACGACGGTGACGATCCGCCGTACGACGGTCCCGCCGGGCGCGAGGGCCAGCCGCTCACCGTGCGCCAAGGAGGAGCCGGCCCCGGGGTACTCGGCGGCCCGCACGAACCACGGGTCCCGCCGGGTCTCCCCGGTGGCGCCGGCGAAGACCAGCGTCCAGTCCGCGCCGGCCAGTGCCAGCCAGTCGGCGCGGGTGCCGTGCACCTCCGTCTCGCCCTCCCGGCCGGCGGTGAACACCCGTGGCGTCCCCTCCTCCTTGCGGGCCCGCCAGAAGAAGCCGCCGTAGGCCGCGCCGGGCCGCCCGTTGGTGGCGGGGCTGCCGATCGACAGGGGGCCGGGGGTGATGTTGGTGAGGGAGAAGGTGAGGTCCAGCGCCCAGGCGGTGGCGGTGAGCCCGGTGACGGCGACGGTACGGCGCTCGTGCAGCAGCTCGGTCCCGGCGGCGGCCCAGCGCAGCTCCTCCACGAAGCCGTCGGGGTCGCTCAGCCGGAAGCCGGTGTGCCGCTGGACGCCGTGGTTCTCCAGTTCGGCCGGCCCCCGGTCCCGGACGAAGGTGCGCCCGCCCCAGAAGTTGTGCCCCTCGACGTCGGGAACGGCGACACCGACGCCGAGGTGGTGGGCGTGGTCGGCGGGGGACACCTCGGTGACCGCCGTGCCGGCCAGGGTGGTGACGGGGTGCAGGTAGGGGCGGGGGGAGAGCCGGGCGGGCAGCTCGGGCCGGAAGACGTACCGGCCGACCGGGCGGCCCGCGGCCCGCAGGACCAGGGTGTCCTTCGACGTCATCGGGTGCTCACCTCTTCGGGTGGCGCCCAGTCGGCGCCCAGTTCGGAGTAGAGGGCGAGTCGGTCGGCCGCCGCCGCGACCAGGTCCTCGATGCCGGGCACGATCCGGCGCCGTTCGGCGGCCAGCAGCCGCCAGGCGTGCCCGGGCAGCGGTGCCGGGTCGGGGGCCGTCCGGACGGCCTCCACGACCCGCATGAAGGCGCCCGTCTCCACCGGCGGCACCAGCAGCCCGTCGCCGCCGGCCAGGTGCCCGGCCAGGTTCTCCAGCAGGTCCGTGCGGCCGTACACCAGCTCCTCGGGGCCGTGGCCGGCCCGCTGGAGCAGCACCCGGTCCTGCTTGTACCAGAAGGTGATCCGGCCGGCGCTCCCGTGCACCACCACGTACGGCTCACCGGGCCGTTCGGCGCACAGGGTCGCCGCGACGGTGACCGGGCCGCGCGGGGTGCGGACGCGGACGCAGGAGGTGTCGTCGGACTCGATGGCGTTGGCGCGCAGCAGCTCGGTCTCGACTCTGGTGACGTCCTCGGCGCGGGTGGTGCCGAGCAGGGCGAGGCCGGTGGCGACGGCGTGCGCGAGGGGGTTGGTGAGCACGCCGTCGACCACGTCGGTGCCGTGCAGGCGCCGCCGGCCCGCCCAGGGCGCGCGCCGGTAGTAGGCCTCGTCGCGGGCCCAGGCGCCGGCCCCGCCGACCCCGGTGACCTCGCCGATCGCGCCCTCCGCGACGAGGCGGCGGATCGCGGGCACGGCGTGCGAGCCGAGCGACTGGAAGCCGATCTGGCAGGCGACGCCGGCCTTCGCGACCCCGTCGGCCATGCGGCGGAACTCGGCGTAGGAGGGCGCGGGCGGCTTCTCCAGCAGCATGTGTGCCCCGTGCCCGGCGGCGGTGAGGGCCAGCGCGGTGTGGGTGGGGATCGGCGTGCAGATGACGGCGATCCGGGCACCGGTGGCCGCCAGGAGCGCCCCGAGGTCGGCCGACTGCTCCGGTGTGCCCAGGCCGTCCGGGATCTCGTCGGCGGTGAGCGGGGACAGTTCGCAGATCCCGGCCAGTTGGACGGTGCCCCGGGCCTGGAGGCGGCGGATGTTGTCCAGGTGCCGGCGGCCGTGTCCGCGCGCGCCCGCCAGGACGACGGATGCGGTCATGGGGTCCTCCCCGCGCCCGCACGGCGGGCCGTCCGCAGGGAGGTGACCGGGTGGCGTGTCATCCCTTCACCGCCCCCGCGCTGAAGCCGGTGATCAGCCACTTCTGGATGAACGCGAACACGATCACCACGGGTACGGCGGCGATGATGCCGCCCGCCGCCAGGGCGCCCAGGTCGACGCTGTCGGCGCTCATCAGGGTGTCGAGGCCGACCGGGACGGTCTGCTTGCTCTCGTCGGAGAGGAACATCAGGGCGAACAGGAAGTGGTTCCAGGCGTGCACGAAGGCGAAGGAGCCGACGGCGATCAGCCCGGGCCGCAGCAGCGGCAGGACGACGATCCGGAAGGCGGTGAAGCGGTCGCAGCCGTCCACCCAGGCGGCCTCCTCCAGCGAGTAGGGCACGTTCCGGATGAACCCGCTGATCAGGATCATCGACAGCGGCAGCTGGAAGACGGTCTCGGCGAGGACGACGCTGCCGAGGGAGTTGATCATCGACAGCTTGGCGAAGATCTGGAACAGCGGCACCAGCAGCAGCGCGCCCGGCACGAACTGGGAGCACAGCAGGGCCAGCATGAAGCCGCGTCTGAACCGGAAGTCGAAGCGGGCGAGGGCATAACCGCCGGCCAGGGCGACCACGGTGGTCAGCAGCAGGGTGGCGACACCGACGTAGACGCTGTTGGTGAAGTAGGTGCCGAAGCCGCGTTCGGTCCACACCTTCCGGAAGTGCTCGGAGGTCATGGGCCAGGGCACGAGCGAGGTGGAGCCGGCCGGGCGGAGCGCGAAGAGCAGGATCCAGTAGAACGGGATCAGGGTGAAGAGGAGGTAGATGCCCAGCGGGACGTAGATCTGCCGGCGCGGCACCTCGTCCCAGGCCCGCCGTTTCCGGCCGGCCGGCGCGGGCCCGGGCACCACGCGCTCGGGTGCCGGAGCGATCTCGGTGATCACCTGGACCCACCTCCGAACCTGCTCAGCCGCAGATAGGCGACCGAGCAGAAGAGCAGGATGACGAACGCCACCGTCGTCAGGGCGGAGGCGTAGCCGAAGTTGTGGGCGTCGACGCTGGTCTTGGCGATGTAGAGCGGCAGCGTGGTGGTCTCGCCGGCCGGGCCGCCGCCGGTCAGGGTGTAGAGCAGGTCGACGTTGTTGAACTCCCACACCGCGCGCAGCAGCGTGGCGAGGACGATCGCGTCCTTCAGGTGGGGCAGCGTGATGTGCCAGAACTGCTCGAGCCGGCTCGCCCCGTCGACCTCGGCGGCCTCGTACAGGTCCCGGGAGACCGACTGGAGGTCGGCGAGGATGAGGATCGCGAAGAACGGGACGCCGCGCCAGAGGTCGGCGGCCACCGCCGCCGGGAACACCGTGGAGGTGTCCGACAGCCAGCTGGTGCCGTAGGAGCCGAGGCCCGCGTCGGCGAGGTAACGGGTCACGCCGGTCTGCGAGTTGTACAGCAGCACCCAGATCGCGGAGGTGAGGACGCCGGAGACGGCCCAGGGCGAGAAGACGAGGGCGCGGCCCACCGCCCGCCCCACGAAGGTCTGGTTGACGATGAGCGCCAGGGCGAGGCCGAACAGCAGCTGCAACCCGACCTCCACCACGACCCACTTGGCGCTGAAGATCAGCGTGTCCCAGAACTGCGGGTCGTGGGCGAAGGCCTGGGCGAAGTTGCCGAGGCCCGCGAAGCCGTTCCGCCACGGCTTGGTGGGGTTGTAGTCCTGAAGGCTGTAGTAGAAGACGTTGAGCACCGGGTAGGCGATGAAGCCCAGCATGAGCAGGGCCGCCGGGGCGATCAGCAGGTACGGCAGCCTGCGCGGGGTCGCGGAGGCACGGCGCCGCCCGGGTGGCGCGGGCGGTTTCGCCACGGCTGCGGCTTGGGCCATGACTGTTCTCCGTTCACGGGGGGCGGGTGCAGCGGGTGGAGCTGGGACCGGGGGCCGGCCGTAGGAAGCGCTTGCTACATACACATGGGTGAGGGCCTCCGCCCCGGGTGGGACGGTCAGCCGGCGTACGGGTCCGGGACCGTGCCCGGACGGGCGAGGAACTCGAAGTCGCAGCCGGTGTCGGCCTGCGTGATCTGCTGCTCGTAGAGGGCGCCGTAGCCGCGCTCGAACCGGGCGGGCGGCGGCGTCCACGCGGCCCGCCGGCGCTCCAGCTCCTCGTCGTCCACGTGGAGGTGCAGATTGCGGGCTCCGACGTCCAGGGTGACGAGGTCGCCGTCGCGCACCAGGGCCAGCGGTCCGCCGACGTACGACTCCGGAGCGACGTGCAGGACGCAGGCGCCGTAACTCGTGCCGCTCATGCGGGCGTCGGAGATACGGACCATGTCCCGCACGCCCTGCTTCAGCAGGTGGTCCGGGATGGGGAGCATGCCGTACTCGGGCATGCCCGGGCCGCCCTTGGGGCCGGCGTTGCGCAGCACCAGCACGCTGTCGGCGGTGATGCCGAGCGAGGGGTCGTTGATGGTGCGCTGCATGGTCCGGTAGTCGTCGAAGACGACGGCCGGACCCGTGTGCTTGAGCAGGCGGGGCTCGGCGGCGATGTGCTTGACGACGGCGCCGTCCGGGCAGAGGTTGCCGCGCAGCACCGCGACCCCGCCCTCGCTCGCGACCGGGTTGTCCCGGGGCCGGATGACGTCGTCGTCGTGGACCCGGGCGCCCGCGAGCTGCTCGCGCAGGGTGTCGTGCGCCACGGTCGGCCGGTCCAGGTGGAGCAGGTCGGTGATCCGGGAGAGGAAGCCGGGCAGACCGCCGGCGAAGTGGAAGTCCTCCATCAGGTACCGCTGCCCGCCGGGACGGACGTCGGCGAGGACCGGGACGGTGCGGGCGACGCGGTCGAAGTCGTCCAGGGTGAGCCGTACGCCCGCCCGGCCCGCCATGGCGATCAGATGGATCACGGCGTTGGTGGAGCCGCCGAGGCCCAGCACGGTGGTGACCGCGTCCTCGAACGCCTCCTGGGTGAGGATGTGGGACAGTCTCCGGTCCCGGTGGACCAGGTCCACGACGGCCAGGCCGGCCCTGGCGGCCATCCGGTCGTGCCCGGAGTCCACCGCCGGGATGCTGGACGCGCCCGGCACGGTCACGCCGAGCGCCTCGGCGGCGGCCGTCAGCGTGGACGCCGTACCCATGGTCATGCAGTGGCCGGGTGAGCGGGCCAGACCGCTCTCCAGCTCGGTCATCTCGCAGTCGCCGATGAGGCCGGCCCGCCTGTCGTCCCAGTACTTCCACATGTCGGTGCCCGAGCCCAGGACCTCGCCCCGCCAGTGCCCCGGGAGCATGGGCCCGGCCGGCACGAACACGGCGGGCAGGTCCACGGAGGCGGCGCCCATCAGCAGGGCGGGGGTGGACTTGTCGCAGCCGCCCATCAGCACCGCGCCGTCGACCGGGTACGAGCGCAGCAGCTCCTCGGTCTCCATGGCGAGCATGTTGCGGTAGAGCATCGGGGTGGGTTTCTGGAAGGTCTCGCTGAGGGTGGAGACCGGGAACTCCAGCGGGAAACCGCCCGCCTGCCACACCCCGCGCTTGACGGCCTGGGCGCGGTCGCGGAGGTGGACGTGGCAGGGGTTGATGTCGGACCAGGTGTTTAGGATCGCGATGACCGGCTTGCCGAGGTGTTCCTCCGGCAGGTAGCCGAGCTGACGGGTACGGGCGCGGTGGCTGAAGGAGCGCAGGCCGTCGGTGCCGTACCACTGGTGGCTCCTCAGGTCCTGCGGACTCCTGCGGGGTGCGTTCATACCGACCACCCGGCGGTGATGGCGGCGACCTCGGCCCGCTCGTCCTCGGGCAGCGGCCGGCTCGGCGGGCGGACGTCCCGGCGGCACAGGCCGAGCGCGGCCAGCGCCTCCTTGACGACGGTGACGTTGTTGGCGTTGCCGTGCGCGGCCCGCAGCTCCTCGAAGCGGCGGATCTGCTCCCAGATCTTCATGGCGGCCGGATGGTCACCGCAGCGGAGCGCTTCGAGCATGTTCCGGGAGACGGCCGGGGCGACGTTCACCAGCCCGGAGGTGAAGCCGGTGGCGCCGGCGGAGAAGTAGGAGGGGGCGTACGGTTCGGCGAGGCCCGCCACCCACACGAAGCGGTCCAGGCCCGCGTCCCGGGCGAAGGCCGCGAACCGGGCGGCGTCCGGGACGGCGTACTTGACCCCGATGACGTTCGGGCAGTGGCCGGCGAGTTCGGCGAGGCGGGCGCCGGGCAGCTGGGCGTTGCGCAGGTACGGCACCACGCCCAGCTCCGGGACGGATTCGGCGATGGCGCGGTGGTAGTCGACCCAGCCGGCCGCCGACACGTACGGGTGCACCGGCTGGTGGACCATGACCATGCCGGCGCCGAGGTCGCGGGCGTGCCGGGCGGAGGCGATCGCGGTGGGCAGGTCGTGCCCGACACCGACGAGGACGGTGGCGCGGTCACCGGCCTCCGCGACGGTCCACTCCGTGACCAGGCGGCGCTCCTCGGGGGTGAGGGCGTAGAACTCGCCGGTGTTGCCGTTCGGGGTGAGGGTGGTGATCCCGCCGTCGAGCAGGCGGCGCAGCAGGGCCCGGTGGGTGTCCCGGTCGACGGAGCCGTCCTCGGCGAACGGGGTGACCGGGATGGCCACCACGTCGGCCAGCGCCGCCCGCCGGGACTCGAACGTCACGCTGCTCATTGATCACCTTCCGCTGGGAGGAGCTCGGGGAAAGCACGGCGTACGAAGGACCCGATGTGGGCGCGCAGGGCGCCCGCCGCGCCGTCCGCGTCTCCGTCCAGCGCCAGCCGCAGGATCTCCCGGTGCTCGGCGGCCTCCCGTTCCCAGGAGGGGTCGGCCGCCCAGGCCACGGCGGAGACGAGGGCGGCCTGGTCGCGGACCTCGTCCAGCATCCGGCCGAGCAGCGGGTTGCCGCACGGCAGATAGAGGGCGCGGTGGAACTCGCGGTTGGCCAGGGAGCGTTCGGCGGTGTCGGTGGCGCCGTCGGCGCGGGTGAGCGCGTCGCGGGCGGCGTCGAGGGAGGCGCCGCGCCCGACCGCCCGCCGCAGGGCCTCCGGTTCCAGCAGCAGCCGCACGTCGTACACCTCGCGCGCCATGTCCGCGTCCACCATGCGCACCGTGACGCCCTTGTACTGGCTCATCACGACCAGACCGGTCCCGGCGAGGGTCTTCAGGGCCTCGCGCACCGGGGTCTTGGACACCCCGAACTGCGCGGCCAGCTCGGTCTCGACCAGGGCCTGACCGGGTGTCAGCACCCCGGTGAGGATGCGGTGCTTGATCGCGTCGAGCACGACTTGCGTGCGGGACGGGATCGGGGTGGGCACAGAGGTCATGCGGCCCTCTCGGATCTCACATATCGCGTCTCATATATGACGTACGAAGTACGACGCGTCGAAGGTAGGAGGGGGCGCCTGTTTCGTCAATGCTTCTGACGGAGGAAGCCGCGACGGCCGGTGAACGCGGGTCAGAAGGTGTGCCGGTCGCCCTCGCGGGCCGTGCCGGTGGGCCGGCGGGAGACGGCGGCGGCCCGGGCGGTGGCCGACTCCCGGGTGAGGGTGGGCCCCACATGCGTGACGAGCAGTTCGCGCACGTGGGCGTCATGGGCGACGCGGCCGGCGTCCTCGGGCGTCAGATGAACCTGCCCGGGGTGTTCGCCCTCGCGATGTTCCCCGAGGTCCGCCTCGCACAGGAACAGGTCGGCGCGGGCGGCGAGTTCGGTGAGCGCGGGGCAGGGACCGCTGTCCCCCGAGTACGCGAACACGCTCCCCTGGCACTCGGCGCGCAGCCCGTACGCCTCGGTGCCGTGGGCGACGGCGCGCGCGGTGAGGCGCAGGTTCCAGTGCCGGACGTCGTGGCCGTCGTACAGGCTCCGGAAGTCGAGGACGTCCTTCAGGAAGCCGACGTCCGCACGTCCGAGGAAGCCGGCCAGGCGCCGGGCGCAGTCCTGCGGGGCGTACACCGGGACCGGCGCGGGCGGGGTCATCCCGCCGAAGGCGAACGCGTAGGCGGCGGCGAGCAGGTCGGCGCTGTGGTCGGCGTGCAGGTGCGAGACCCAGATCGCGGTCAGCCGCGCGGGATCCGTGTACTGCTGCAACGCGGCGAACGTGCCGGGCCCCGCGTCCACCCACACCTCGGCACCTCCGCCGGACAGCAGATATCCGGAACACGGCCGGCCCGGACCGGGGTGCGGCGAGGCGGTGCCGAGGACGGTGAGGGTGAGGGGCATGGCAGTGAGCGTACGACGCGGACCGTGACCGGGGCGCGGAAAGGGCACCCCGTGGCGCCATCCGGCCCCCGGGCCCCCGCCCGCCCCCACCGGCCCCGTCGGGATCCGTCACGCGGTACGCGGTACGCGGTACGCGGGGGTCGCGCGCCCGGTCATCCGGGCCCGCGCCGCCCGGCCCACGGTGCGCCGTGCGCCGGGCGCCGGGCCCCACGTCGCCCGGCCACCGGCCGCCGCACCCCACGCCGCGCCCGTGCCGCCCGTCCGGCTCCCCCTACGGCCGCCAGCCCGGATCCCGCCCGCTCAGCCCCACCGTCCGGTCCAGCAAGGGCGCGTCCGCCGGGACGGGGACGACCGGGCCGAACGGCGCGTTCCCGCGGCCCGGGTCGCCGGCCGCGGCACGCAGGAAGCCGTGGGCCGCGTCGAGGGCGGCCGGGTCGGGGGTGTAGTCCTGGCCGGTGGCGCGGGCCAGGTCCCACCCGTGGATCACCAGTTCGTCGGCGACGACCGCGCCCGCGACCGCGCCCGGCAGATCCACCCCGCCGGCGCGGGTGTCGCCGGTCCAGGCGGCCGGCTCGCGCCAGGCGCCGGCCAGCTCGTCGAGCACCCTGGGCAGTTCCTCGCGCCAGCCGGGGCCGATGTCCGGGACGAGGGCGTCCGGGCTGGTGTCGGTCGTCGGGCCGAGGTCCTTGCGGGCGGCGTCACGGAACGCCACGGACAGCGTCAGCAGGTGGCCCAGCAGGTTCCGCACCGCGAGGCCCGGGCACGGTGTCGCGCCCGTCATCTGCTCGTCGGTCACGGACCCGGCGAGCCGGGCCACGATCCTGGTCTGCGGGCCGAGATCCACCCCGGTCATCTCTCATCACTCCCTCGGTGCCGGTTGTCCCGTACGGAATGCTGACCGGGCGGCGCCCCGGAACTCATCGGCCGCGCGCTGCCGGTATCCGGCACTTTCCCGATCCGGCGGGGGGAGCCTTATCCGCACGATGAGCCGGTATGACGACTTCCTGGACCGCGGTGCGTGTGCTGCGGGATCGTACGGCGGGGCTGTATCTCGCCGGTGTGGTGGTGTCCGCGTTCGGTACCTCCGCGCTGTGGCTGGCCTCGGGTGTGTGGGTGAAGGACCTCACCGGGTCGGACGGCCTGGCCGCCCTGTGCCCGCTCGCCCTGTGGGCGCCCACCCTGGCGGGGCCGGCCCTGGGCACGCTCGCCGACCGGACGCGCCGCAGACCCCTGCTCGTCGGGCTGGACCTGGGGCTGGCGGGCCTGCTCCTCGTGCTGCTCGCCGTCGGTTCCGCCGGCCGCTTGTGGCTGCTGTTCGCCGTGCTGTTCCTGTACGGCGCCGCCGAAGCGGTCCACGACGCGGCAGAGTCGGCCCTGGTCGCCGCCGCCGTCGGCCCGGATCTCCTCGGCGACTTCAACGGGCTGCGGATGACCGTCACGGAGGGCATGAAGCTGGTCGCCCCGCTGACCGGGGCGGCCTTGTACGCGGCCTGCGGCGGCCCGGCGGTGGCCGGTCTGGACGCGGCCACGTTCGTCGTCGCGGCCGGGCTGTGCGCGCTGCTGCGCGTGCGGGAGGAGCCGCCCGTCCGGTCAGGTGACGGCTGGCGGAGACGGACCGCGCAGGGCGTCCGGCATCTGTGGGCGCAGCCGGAGCTGCGCACGCTGGTCCGGGCGGGCGGTACGACGATGCTGCTGACCTCGCTCGGCAGCGCGACCGTGTACGCCGTCGTCGGCCGCCTCGGCCACTCCCCCGCCTACACGGGTGTGCTGTACGCCGCCCAGGGGGCCGGTTCGGTGGTGGCCGGGCTGCTCGCCGGGCCCGCGCTGCGGCGGTTCGGCGAGCACCGGCTCGCGGCGGCCGGGATCGCGCTGACGGGGGCCGCGGCGATCGCGCGGGCCGTGCCGTCGGACGCGGTGGTCCTGGTGTCCGGCGTCGCGTCCGGTCTGGGGCTGCCCTGTGTGCTGGTCGCCGTGCTCACCGCCGTGCAGCGCCGCACGCCGGGCCCGCTGCTCGGCCGGGTGACGGCCACCGCCGGCACGCTGGTCCTCGCCCCGAACGTGCTCGGGCTCGCCCTCGGGGCCGGCCTGGTCGAACTGGCCGGCCCCGGGGTGCTGCTGCCGGTCTACGGCGTGGCGCTGCTGCTGACGGCGGTCGCGCCGGCTCGGCGGGCGGCCAGTGCCGCCCGCACCGCCGCCAGGTCCCCGTCCGACGCCAATCCGGCGTGATACAGCCGCAGTTCCGTCGCGCCCCCGGCATGCGCGCGTGCCGCGTCCGCGGCGAGGGCGCCGGGGCTGCCGCCCATCCCGGCGACGACCGTGAGGTTGGCGGCCAGCACCGTCCGCTCCCCCGCGTGCGCGGCGAACGGCGCCAGCAGGGCCGTACCGCCCGTGCAGGGCACCACCACGCCGTCGGCGACGGAGAGGATGCGGGCGGGGTCGACGCCGGCGTTGGCGCCGCAGTGGTAGGACACCGGGTCGGCGTGCAGGAGCACCTGGAAGCCGTCGGGCGCGGCGGCGCGTACGGCGGTGACGGCCTCCTCCTGGAGGGTGCGGGCGGTGGTGTCGCGCCACGCGCGCGTGGCGGCCGCCGTGTCCGCCCCGAGGAGTCTGTCCACGGTCGGCCAGCCCTCGTCGTCCGCCGCACCCCGCCACAGCGGTTCCAGCGCGGTCCGTACGTCCGCCGCCAGCTCGTCGGCGTCGAGGCCGTGTGCGCCGTAGCCGGGGCGGCAGGAGGGGCAGAAGCACAGCGACATCAGGTACTGCCCGGCCTCGCCGAGGCCGACGCCGGCCGTCTTGTCGTGGGCGTGCAGGTGCGCCAGCCCGTACCAGCCGAGGGACTCCAGTTCGGTGCCGTGCGCGCCGGGGCGTACGGCGGCCTCGGCGGCCAGGTCGACCAGGTACGCGCGCGTGGCGGGCTGGGCGATGCAGGGCGCCCACGGGTAGCGGTCGCCGTAGGCGTTGACGACCGAGGTGTCGGGGTGCTCGGCGCCGAGGCGGGAGTTGTGGGCCAGGACGACCCAGGTGTGCACCTCCAGGCCGGCCGCGGCGAGGGCGTCGGCGGCCTCGCCGTAGGCGTTGCCGGGGGCCCAGCGGCCGGCGGGGTAGGGCCGCAGACCTCTGCCGGCCCAGCGGCCGCCCGGCGGGTAGAGGACGGCCGCGTACTCGGCGGTGACGATGCGGTGGCGGGGGTGGCGGGGGGTCAGGGCGCGGGTGGAGTGGTAGGCGGCGGCGAGGGTCACCTGGCCGACCCCGAGTTCCGCGATGCGCGCGGGGGCCCCGGGGTCCCCGTTGACGTCCCAGGGGTACACGAACGCCGACGCCTTCACGCGTCCTCCTCCAGCAGGGCGTAGCCGTGTTCGATCAGCTGGGCGAGTTGTTTGACGTGGTCCTCGGCCGGCTCGTGCAGCGGGGGCCGCACCTCGCCGACGTCCAGGCCGCGCAGCCGTACCCCGGCCTTGACGAGGGAGACGGCGTATCCGCGGCCCTGGGCGCGCAGTTCGACGAACGGGCGGTAGAAGCCGTCCAGGAGGCGGTGGACGGTGCTCAGGTCGTCGGTCTCCAGGGCCCGGTGGAAGGCGAGGGCGAGTTCCGGCGCGAAGCAGAACACGGCCGAGGAGTACAGGGTGATGCCGAGCGCGCGATAGGCGAGCTGGGTCTGTTCGGCGGTGGGCAGGCCGTTGAAGTACAGGAAGTCGCCGGGGACCTCGGTGCGGACGGCGCTGACGGTGCGCTGCATGAGGTCGAGGTCGCCGAGGCCGTCCTTGAGGCCGATGACGCCGTCGGTGCGGGCGAGTTCGACCACGGTCGACGGGGTGAGGACGGCGTTGTCGCGCTGGTAGACGATCACGGGCAGGGCGGTGGCCGCGGCGATCTCCCGGTAGTGCCGCAGCAGGCCGCTCTGGCCGGCCAGGACGAGGTACGGCGGCATGGCGAGGAGGCCGTCGGCGCCCGCGTCCGCGGCGAGGCGCGCGTAGCGCACGGCGAGCGCGGTGCCGTAGCCGGCTCCCGCGACGACCGGGACGCGTCCCTCGGCCGCCTCGACGGCCACCCGCACGCAGGCCTCGAACTCCTCCGGCAGCAGCGCGTGGAACTCCCCGGTGCCGCAGCAGGCGAACACGGCGGCGGCACCGGCCGCGACGCCCCGGCGCACGTGGGTGCGGTAGACGTCGAGGTCGAGTGAGCCGCCGGGGCCGTAGGCCGTGACGGGGAAGAAGAGCGGCCCGCTCGGGTCACGGAGCCGGGCGGCGAGAGGGGCTGGCGTCACAGGCGCTCCCTGTCGGTGCATGCTTCTGATCGTCGTCCATGTTTCTGAACAATCTCACGCTACGGGTCGCCTTCGGAGCGGGTCAAGCGGGCGAACGGGCACCACGGCAACGGATTTGACCCTGTCACGGGCCACTTGACGGGGTACGTCGCCGCTCCCTAGCGTGTCCAAGCATGTGAATACTGTCCACGCACGCGGTGTGTGGCAGCGGCACCGAGGACCCAAGGAGATCGAAGGATGCCCGCTCCCCGTACCCTCCTGCTCACCGGTGCCGCCGGCGGGCTCGGCACCCTGATGCGGTCCCTGCTGCCGGAGTACGGCTACACGCTGCGCCTGTTCGACGTGCGCCCCGTCGAGGACGCGCCGGACGCGATCACCGCGGACCTCACCGACACCGAGGCGCTGCGCGAGGCGGTGCGGGGCGTGGACGCCGTCCTGCATCTCGCGGGCATCTCCCTGGAAGCATCCTTCGGGAAGATCCTGCGGTCGAACATCGAGGGCACCTACAACCTGTACGAGGCCGCCCGCCAGGAAGGTGTGCGGCGGATCGTGTTCGCCTCCTCCAACCACGCCGTCGGCTTCACCCCGGCCCCGCGCGCGGGCGAGCCGCTGATCCCCGTCGCCACCCCGCGCCGCCCGGACACCTTCTACGGCCTGTCGAAGTGCTTCGGCGAGGACCTGGCCCAGCTCTACTGGGACAAGCACGGCCTGGAGACGGTCTCGGTGCGCATCGGCTCCTGCTTCCCGGAGCCGACCAGCGTCCGCATGCTCTCGGTGTGGATGAGCCCGGCCGACGGTGCCCGCCTGTTCCACGCGGCCCTGACCGCCGAGGACGTCGGCCACACGGTGGTCTACGGCTCCTCCGCCAACACGCGCCTGTGGTGGGACCTGGGCAGCGCGCGGGCGCTGGGCTACGAGCCGCGGGACGACTCCGAGCCGTACGCCGCGAAGCTGATCGCCGAACAGGGCGAGCCCGACCCCGGGAACCCGGCCCACACCCACCTGGGCGGGCACTTCGTGAACGACCCGCCGATCTGGCCGTACTGAGGCCGCGGCGGCGCCGAGGAGCCGGGGGCGGCCGTCGTGGCGGTGGTGCGGTGACCCGTTCGGCCGGTAAGGGAACGGTAAAGCGGTGTCGTTCGTTCACCCGGCATGACAGCTATGACCCCTGGCTCGAACATCTCCCTCTCGGCCACGCGCGTGACGGTGGACGTCGCCGCTCCGGTGCGGCTCGACGTGTCGGGCCTGCTGCTCAGCGCCGACGGCAAGGTGCGTTCCGACGACGACTTCATCTTCTACAACCAGCCGGCGGGCCCGGGCGTGACCTACCGCTCCGGTGGCGGCTCGGCCCCGGACGCGGTCACGGTCGACACCGCCGCCGTGCCGCCGGACATCGAGAAGATCGTCGTCACGGCCAGTCCGGACGCGGCCGGCCGGACCTTCCAGGGCGTCGAGCCGACGGCGACGATCAGGGACGCGGACGGCGGCGCGGTGCTGGCCACGTTCACCCCGCCGCAGCTCGGCGCCGAGACGGCGCTGGTGGTCGTGGAGGTCTACCGCCGGGGCGGCGCGTGGAAGGCGCGCGCCGTCGGCCAGGGGTACGCCGACGGGCTGGCCGGCATCGCGACGGACTTCGGGGTGACGGTGGAGGAGCCCGCCCCGGCCCCGGCCGCGCCCCCGGCTTCCGCTCCGGTCGCGCCCACGGCTCCGGCCGCGACCCCGGCCGCAGCCGCGTCCGTGTCCGCGTCGCCCGCCGCCCCCGCACCGGGCGCGGGCAAGATCAACCTGGACAAGGGCCGGGTCAGCCTGGCGAAGCAGCAGACCGTGTCCCTGGTCAAGGGCGGCCGGCCGCTGCTCTCCCAGGTGCGGATGGGCCTCGGCTGGGAGCCGGCGTTCCGCGGCAGGGACATCGACCTGGACGCCTCGGTCATCGCCTACGGGCCGCGGCGCGACCACATCGACAGCTGCTACTTCGGCAGGCTGACGATCCTGGACGGCTCGGTCAAGCACTCCGGGGACAACCTCACCGGCGAGGGCGGGGGCGACGACGAGGTCATCGTGGTGGACCTCGGCCGCCTCCCCCAGGAGGTCTCCGGCCTGGTCTTCACGGTGAACTCCTTCTCCGGCCAGAAGTTCACGGAGGTCGCGAAGGCCTACTGCCGCCTCGTCGACGCCGCGACCGACGAGGAGCTGGTCCGCTTCGACCTCACCGGCGCCGAACCGCAGACCGGCGTGCTGATGGCCAAGCTGGTCCGGCAGTTCTCCGGCGAGTGGGACATGACGGCACTGGGCGACTTCGTGAAGGCGCGCACGGTACGGAACATGGTGGGACCGGGGGCGAAGGCGCTGTAGCGCGCCGGACACGGCGCCGGGGTGCGGCAAGGGGCCGGGGTGCCGCCGGGCACGCCGGCCCGTTCCCGGGCGCGTGGCCGGTGTGCCCCGTGGCAGAGCGGCTCGTTCCCCGGGCGCGGCGCCGTGGGGGCCGCTCGCGCGGTTCCCCGCGCCCCTTCGCGCGCGGGGCTACGGCCGCAGGCCCTCCGTCAGCAGGGTCAGGCAGCGGCGGATCTCCCTGTCGGGTTCGTCCGCCAGCTCCGACGCCGTCGCCATCCCGTGCGCCAGCCGCAGGACCTCGACCGGCTCCAGGTCGGCCCGCACCACGCCGTCCGCCTGCGCCGCCCCCACCAGCCGGCCCGCCGCGCCCTTCACGGCCGTACCGCACGCCACACCGCACGCCGTCGGCGCCGTCGGGGCGCCGTCCGTGACCGCCGCCCCCAGCAGCGCCTTCATGCCCCGCAACTGGATCGTGGCGAGGCACAGCTCGGTCAGCCACTCCGTCAGCGCCTCACCCGGCGGCAGCTCCCCGGCGAGTTCGTCGGCCCGCCTGCCCAGTGCCTCGATCCGGTCGACGTACGCCGCCTCCAGCAGCGCCTGCCGGGTCGGGAAGTGCCGGTAGAGCGTGCCCGAGCCGACGCCCGCCCGTCTGGCGATCCGGTCGAGCGACGCGTTCTCCCCCTGCTCGGCGAAGACCTCCGCCGCCACCGCCAGCAGGCGTTCGTGGTTGCGCCGGGCGTCCGCGCGCATGGGTCTGACCCGCGTCATCCAGCAACTCCCTGCCCGACCGCCGGACCGGCGGCTTCCCCCGGATTCTACCGAGCGCCCGCCGGCCGGGCCGTACCGTCCGGGCGGGAGACGGAGCCGCGGCCCCCCACGAGGAGTGGGAGCCACTCCGGCAGGGGGCCGCGGGACGTCGCGGGCGCTCGATGTGCGGCGTGCGGGTCAGCCGCGCTTCTGCCGCTTCCAGGGGCCGGTGATGGCGAGCATGATGCCCGGCGTCTGGATGTTGGCGAACAGGGTCCTGCCGTCGGGCGAGAAGGTGACGCCGGTGAACTCGCTGTACTCCGGCTCCTCGGCGGTGCCCATGTTCATCTCGTTGCGGGCGATCGGGTAGGTCCGGCCGCTCTCGGTGGCGCCGAACAGGTGCTGGACACCCTCGCCGTCCTCGGCGATGACCAGGCCGCCGTACGGCGAGACGGTGATGTTGTCGGGGCCGTCGAAGGCGCCGTCGGCGGACGGGTCCGGGTTCACGCCGAACAGGACCTTCAGGGTCAGCGTGCGGCGCTTGGGGTCGTAGAACCAGACCTGGCCGTCGTGCTGGACCGGGCTCTCCGCGCGGGCGAAGGAGGAGACGACGTAGACGCCGCCGTCACCCCACCACATGCCCTCCAGCTTGCGGGCGCGGGTGATCTGGCCGTCGGTGAACTGCTTGCGGGTGGAGACCGTCCGGGCGTCGCGGTCCGGGACGTCCACCCAGTCGACGCCGTAGACGGTGCCGATCTTCGTGGCGCGGGAGAGGTCGTCGACGAACTTGCCGCCGGAGTCGAAGCACTTGAAGGCCTGGAGCACGCCCGCGTCGTCGGCGAGGGTGCGCAGCCGGCCGCGGCCGTGGCGGAAGCCCTCCGGCGGGGCCCAGCGGTAGAACAGGCCGTTGGGGCCGGCGGCGTCCTCGGTGAGGTACAGGTGGCCGCGCCGGGGGTCGACGACGACGGCCTCGTGGGCGTAGCGGCCGAGGGCCTTGACCGGCTTCGGGTCGCGGTTGGCCCGGCGGTCCTCCGGGTCGACCTCGAAGACGTAGCCGTGGTCCTTGGTCATGCCGTTCTGGCCGGCCTTGTCCTCGGTCTCCTCGCAGGTCAGCCAGGTGCCCCACGGGGTGTTGCCGCCCGCGCAGTTGGTGGAGGTGCCGGCGATGCCGACCCACTCGGCGACATGGCCGCGGCGGACCTCGACGACGGTGCAGCCACCGGCGGCGGCGGGGTCGTAGACCAGGCCCTCGGTGAGCGGCACCGGGTACTCCCAGTTGGCGCGCGGGCCCTTCAGCTCGTGGTTGTTCACCAGGAGGGTGGCGCCGCGGGGCCCGTCGAAGGTGGAGGTGCCGTCGTGGTTGGACGGGGTGAACTCGCCGGACTCCAGCTTCGTCCTGCCGCTGTAGGTGACGATGTCGTACGCGAAGCCCGCGGGCAGGGCGAGGATGCCGTCCGGGTCGGCGATCAGCGGGCCGTAGCCGACGCCGTGGTGGTGGTCGCCGTGCCCGGGCCGCGTCTCCGCGCCGTCGGTTTCCGTGGCGGCCAGGGCGTTCGGCGCGGTGGCGAGCGCGCCGACGCTGCCCGCCAGGGCGACCCCGGCACCGGTGATCGCGGATTTTCTGGCGAAGTCCCTGCGGGTGAGCGACATGGTGTCTCCTGTGACGACGGTGGCGGTGCCGTGGAGGGTGGCGGGCCTCGGTTCGGCGCACACGCTCCCGCCCGGCGGTGAACACGGGCTGAACGCCGGGCTACTTCGGCGCTCCCTGTTCAAGAACCCGTACGCACCGCCCCATGGCCGGTCAAAGCCCAGGTCGGCACCGCCACCGGCCGTGTCTCAACTCGCCTGCTGGGAACGGGCCTTGAACGCGGCCTTGCGTGCCTCCTTCGCCACCTTCTTGTCCGGGTGCAGCCGTCCCATCGCCTCGAGCACGTCCGCGGTGGCGGGGTGCTCCACCCGCCAGGCGGCGGCGAAGAACCCGCTGTGCCGGGAGGCCAGCCCCTCGACCAGGGCCTGGAGTTCCTCGGAGTTGCCCTCGGCCGCCAGCTGCGCGGCCACCGTGTCGACGGTGAGCCAGAACACCATGTCCTGCGACGGTGCCGGCACCTCGGCGGCGCCCCGCTCGCTCAGCCACACCCGGGCGAGTCCGCCCAGTTCGGGGTCGTCCAGCACCTCCCGCAGCGCGGGTTCGGCCTCGATGCCCACCAGCGACAGCGCCTGCTGGCAGCGGAGCCTGCGCAGCGGCGCCCCGGCGTCCGCGCCCCGCGCCGCCGCCAGCAACTCCCGTGCCGCGGCGAGGGGTTCGCGACGGCCGAGCCACTGCTCGGTCTCGGCCTGCGCGGCGTGCTGCCCGTACCGGGCGGTGCCGTCGAGCAGCGCGTCCGCGCTCCCGTCGGCCAGGTCACCGACGGCGGGCGCCTCGAAGCCGGCCTCCAGCAGCCGCGCCCGCAGCCCGTACACGCCGAGCGGGGTGAGCCGGACCATGCCGTAGCGGGAGACGTCGGTGTCGTCCACCGGCGCGGCGGGCTCCTCGTCGGCGTCCACCAGCAGCGCCTCGTCCACCGGCTGGTACTCCACCAGCCCGACCGGTTCCAGCACCCGGAACTGGTCGTCCAGCCGCATCATCGCGTCGGACACCTGTTCAAGGACGTCGTTGGTGGGTTCACCCGTCCCGCTGGGCAGAATCACCGAGGCGGCGAGGGCGGGCAGCGGCACGGGGTCCCCACCGGGATTGCCCTCACCGACGGTCAGGAGGTACAGGTTGCCGAGGACTCCGTCGAGGAACTCCGCCTCGGCCTCCGGGTCCCAGCCGAGTGACGAGAAATCGACCTCGCCACCCTGCTCCAACGCGTCGACCAGACCCTCCAGATCGGGCACGCTCGCGTCGGCGAGCGTGGTCTCCAGCGCGGCCAGCCACACGGCGAGCACGTCCTGCGGGGAACCGGCGGTGAGCAGCTTCAGCTCCTCACCCGCCCGGACGGTGCCGGCCTCCTCGTCCACGATCTCGATCAGTCCGGTGTCCACGGCGGCACGCCAGGCCTCGCCGGCCTCGGCGGCGGCGTCGTCGCCGCCGAGGCCCAGCAGTTCGACGGCGGCCGGCAGCTGCTCCTCGGCCAGCGAGCCGCCGGCGTCCACGCGGGTGCCGGGCCCGGCCCAGCGGGCGAGCCGGACCGCCCGGGAGAGCAACGGCGTGGACAGCGCGGCACGCGCCAGCTCCGCTTCGGGGCGCAGTCGCGCCGGCGGCAGGGGGGAGCTGTCTGACATCGGCTGGTTCTCCTCGGACCGTGAACGGACTCAACCCCTCAGCCTAGACGGATTTCCACCCATGCCACCCGGTTCATCTCCGCGCCGGCCGCCGTACATGGCCGAAACCTTGACAACTTCCCGCGCCAGGCAGGAGATTGACGCGCGTAGAAGTTGGGGGGACAACTGTTCACTCGGCTCTGCGCGTGTCACGGAGGGCCACCGGCCCGGCACGCTCCCGTTCCACCCTCGTCCCGGCGCTCACGCACGTCCCCGGAGGGATCCCTTGCCGAGCAGGTCTTCCGCGCGCCTCGCCGCGCTCACCGTCGCCGCCGTCTGTTCCGCCGCGTCGGCCGTCGTCCTCACCTCGCCCGCGCACGCCGACGCGGTGCGCATCCACGACATCCAGGGCACGACCCGGGTGTCCCCGTTCGCCGGGCAGAAGGTGACGGACGTGCCCGGCATCGTCACGGCCACGCGCACGTACGGCTCCTCCAAAGGCTTCTGGATGCAGGACGCCACCCCCGACGACAACCCCGCGACCAGCGAAGGTGTGTTCGTCTTCACCAGCTCCGCGCCGAAGGCCGCCGTCGGCGACTCGGTGACGGTGACCGGCACGGTCTCCGAGTACGTCCCGGGCGGCACCTCGTCCGGCAACCAGTCGGTGACGGAGATCACCAAGCCGGCGGTCACCACCGTCTCCTCCGGCAACACCGTCCCGGCGGCGACCGTCGTCGACGAGAACACGGTGCCGGACGCGTACAGCCCGGCCGGCGACACCGCGGCGAACGGCTCCGTCAACGGCCTCACCCTCGACCCGTCGGCGTACGCCCTGGACTACTACGAGTCCCTGGAGGGCATGACCGTCCGGGTCCAGGACGCCCGGGTGGTCACCGCGACCGACCCGTACAGCGAGCTGTGGGTCACGGTGAAGCCGCACGAGCACCGCAGCCGCCGCGGCGGCACGGTGTACGGCTCCTACGACTCCCAGAACACCGGCCGGCTCCAGATACAGTCGCTGGGCGCCACCGCCGACTTCCCGAAGGCGAACGTCGGGGACACCCTGGGCGGCACCACCACCGGCCCACTGGACTTCAACCAGTTCGGCGGCTACACCCTGGTGGCGAGCACGCTCGGCACCCTGGAGAGCGGTGGCCTCCAGCGCGAGACGACCCGCCGGCAGTCGGGCGGCGAGCTGGCGGTGGCGACGTACAACGTCGAGAACCTCGACCCGTCGGACACCACCTTCGCCGCCCACGCCTCCGCGATCGTGAACAACCTGCGCTCGCCCGACATCGTGTCCCTGGAGGAGATCCAGGACGACAATGGCGCCAAGGACGACGGCACGGTCGGCTCTGGGGAGACCGTGCGCAAGCTGATCGACGCGATCGCCGCGGCGGGCGGCCCCACGTACGACTGGCGCACGATCGACCCGGTCAACGACCAGGACGGCGGCGAGCCCGGCGGCAACATCCGCCAGGTGTTCCTGTTCAACCCCGAGCGGGTGTCCTTCACGGACCGCGCGGGCGGCGACGCGACCACCGCGGCCGGCGTCACCAAGGTGCGCGGCAAGGCGCAGCTGACGATCTCCCCGGGCCGGATCGACCCGGCGAACGCGGCCTGGAAGAACAGCCGCAAGCCGCTCGCCGGCGAGTTCGTCTTCCACGGCCGGACCGTCTTCGTGATCGCCAACCACCTCAACTCCAAGGGGGGCGACCAGGGTCTGGCCGCGCAGTACCAGCCGCCGGTGCGCAGCTCGGAGATCCAGCGGCACGCGCAGGCCACCGCGGTGAACGCGTTCGTCAAGGACATCCTGTCCGCGCAGAAGAACGCGGACGTCATCGCGCTCGGCGACATGAACGACTTCGAGTTCTCCGACACCGCGAAGATCCTCGAGGGCGACGGCGAACTGTGGTCGGCGATCAAGTCGCTGCCCAGGAGCGAGCGGTACACCTACGACTACCAGGGCAACGAGCAGGTCCTGGACCAGATCCTGATCAGCCCGGCGGTCCGGCGCGGCTGCGACTTCGAGTACGACAGCGTGCACGTCAACTCGGAGTTCAACGACCAGATCAGCGACCACGACCCGCAGGTGCTGCGGTTCCGTCCGTGACACGGCGGCGGGGCCGGCCGGACATCGCGTCCGGCCGGCCCCGCCGTACCCCGCTCCGGCACCGCCGGGGCGCGCTCACCCGTGGCGGCCGGCCCGGCGCCAGAGCACGGCTGTGGTGACGACCGCGGCGGCGACCGCCGCGCCCGCGATCAGCGCGGGCCCCGGGTGCCGCCGCGCGCCGCCCACGGCGGACCGCAGCGGGCCCGGTACCCGCGGGTCGTCCCGCATGGTCCGGCCGGCCCGCGCCGCCCGGTCCTGGAGGGAGTGCCCGCTCTCCACGGCCCGCTCCTGCACCACATGCCCGGCCCGCGTCACACGTTCCTGCGCGCCGTGGCCGGCCCGCACGGCACGGTCCTGGACCAGGTGCCCCGCCCGGGCCGCCCGGCCCTGCACGCCGTGCCCCGCGTGCGCGGCGCTCTCGCGCAGCTGCACGGTCATGGCGCCGGCCTTGTCCTTCAGGTCGGCGGCCCGCGCCCGGGCCCGGCCCTTCACATCGGCCCGGTACGCCAACTGGGCGACGGTGTCACCGAGTCGGCTCCTGTTCTGTTCGATCTGCTGCCGCAGCTCGTCGGGGCCCTTGGCGCCCGAACCCTGCGGGTTCATGTCCGTCATCGGTGTGCCCTTTCCCTGATCGCGTCGGCGTCCGCCCCGGCACCGCCGGGCGTCCTCCCGGGTGCGGGCGGAGCGGCGGGACGCGGCCGAGTGCTTCCGGCGGCGTCCGGCGGTCCGCCGCCGCGCCCGGTACGGCGTGCTGTGGGGGCCGGCGCGGGCCGCCCGCCGCCCGCCGCCCGCCGCCCGTACGTACGGGATCACGGTCACGGCCGGCGGCCCCTCGCGACGCCCGGGAACACTCCTGTGTCCCGTCGGCGGCTCCGTGGGGCGTTCGGCCGGGAGCCGCGGCCTCATCGGGCGGCCGGGGCCTCTTCGCGGGCCGGCCCGGCCGGTCCCGGACGGCCGGCCTCCGGGCAGGACCGCGGTTCCTCCCCGTGGCCGAGCGGCCGCTCCTCGGCGGTGCCGGTGGCCGGTGCCTTGCCGAGCTTCATGGCGCCTCCCGTGACCTGACGACGTAGGTGACCCTCCGGCCATAGTGACCCATAAGGGGCCGAGTGCGACACATGACGAGCGACGGACCCGCCCCTCCCTCAGTAATGCTTATCAATACCCCGTAGAGAAATTAAGTAGAGCTTCATGGACGTGGGGCCGAGACTGCTCCCATGACCATGACCATGACCCCCTCGCGCGAGCCGGCCCCGCCCTTCGGCCGCTCCCTGTGCGCGATGATCACACCGTTCACCGAGGAGGGTGCCCTCGACCTGGCGGGCGCCCAGCGGCTGGCCGTGCGCCTGGTGGCCGAGGGGTGCGACGGCCTGGTCCTCAACGGCACCACCGGCGAGTCGCCCACCACCACGGACGACGAGAAGGCGCGGCTCGTCGCGGCCGTGCGGGAGGCGGTCGGCGACCGGGCGGCGCTGGTCGCGGGCGTGGGCACCGCGGACACCCGGCACACGGTGGAGCTGGCGCGAGCGGCCGGCGCGGCGGGCGCCGACGGCGTGCTGGTGGTGACGCCGTACTACAGCCGGCCCCCGCAGGAGGCCGTGACCGCCCACTTCCTCCAGGTCGCGGACGGGAGCGGACTGCCCGTGATGCTCTACGACATCCCGGGCCGCACCGGCACCCGGATCGAGCCGGACACCATGATCCGCCTCGCGGCACACCCGCGGATCGTGGCCGTCAAGGACTGCTCCTACGACTTCCTCGGCACCCAGAAGGTGCTGGCGCGGACCGGGCTGGCGTACTACGCGGGCTGCGACGAGCACGTGCTGGCGCTGTACGCGGTCGGCGCGGCGGGCTGTGTCAGCACGGTCGCGAACGCCGTACCGGCGCACATGGCCGCGATCCTGGACGCGTACGACGCGGGCGACACCGCCCGCGCGACCCGGCTCCAGCTGGCCGCCGTGCCGTTGACCGAGGCGATGACGGGCGCGGAGCTGCCCGGCACGGTCACCGCGAAGGCCCTGCTCGCCCGCCTCGGGCTGCCCGCGGGCCCGGTGCGCGCACCGCTGCTGCCCGCCGGCCGGGAGGCGGCCGACGAGCTGCTGGCGCGGTACGGGACACTCGTGGGTGCGTGATCGGCGCGTCCCGCGCCTGGCCGTCCGCCGTCACCTTCCGTTCCCCCGGGCGCACCTGTCGTCCGGCCCCCGGACACGACGGAGCGCCCCGCGCCGGGATACCGGCGGGGGCGCTCGGGCTGTCGGTGCGTCAGTTGTGGCTGTGCAGGATGTCGTTCAGGCCGCCCCAGACCGCGTTGTTCGGGCGGGCCTCGACGGTGCCGGTGACCGAGTTGCGGCGGAAGAGGATGTTCGAGGCGCCGCTCAGCTCGCGGGCCTTGACGATCTGGCCGTCGGGCATGGTGACGCGGGTGCCCGCGGTGATGTACAGGCCGGCCTCGACCACGCACTCGTCGCCGAGCGCGATACCGACGCCCGCCTCGGCGCCGATCAGGCAGCGCTCGCCGATGGAGATGATCACGTTGCCGCCGCCGGACAGGGTGCCCATGGTGGAGGCGCCGCCGCCGATGTCCGAGCCGTCGCCGATCACGACGCCCGCGGAGATGCGGCCCTCGACCATCGACGTGCCGAGGGTGCCGGCGTTGAAGTTGACGAAGCCCTCGTGCATGACGGTGGTGCCCGCCGCGAGGTGCGCGCCCAGGCGGACCCGGTCGGCGTCGGCGATGCGCACGCCCTTGGGCACGACGTAGTCCGTCATGCGCGGGAACTTGTCGATCGAGGTCACCTGGAGGTGCAGGCCCTCGGCGCGGGCGTTCAGGCGCACCTTCTCGATGTCGTCCACGGCGACCGGGCCGAGCGAGGTCCAGGCGACGTTGGCGAGGTGACCGAAGAGGCCGTCCAGGCTCTGGCCGTGCGGCCGGACCAGGCGGTGCGAGAGCAGGTGCAGGCGCAGGTAGACGTCGTGCGCGTCGATCGGCTTGTCGTCCAGCGAGGCGATGACCGTGCGGACCGCGACCACCTCGACGCCCCGGCGGGCGTCCGGGCCGGTCGCCGCGGTCGCTCCGCCGCCCAGCAGCTGCGCCGCCTGCTCGGCGGTCAGCCGCTCGGTGCCGGCGGGGCCGGGCTCCTCGACCAGCTCGGGGGCCGGGAACCAGGTGTCGAGCACGGTGCCGTCGGAGGCGATCGTGGCGAGGCCGGCGGCGACGGCGCCGGTGGTACGGGAAGCAGAGTCGGTCATGGGGAAAACCTAACGCGGGCGGGCCACCGAGAGCGAACCGCGTCCCACGTGCCGGTTGTCCGGGCACGCGGAAGGGGCCACGGCGCGCCGCCGTGGCCCCTCTCCCGCGCTCCACCGCGAAGGGCAGGTGGTTCAGACGTTGAAGCCGAGTGCCCTCAGCTGGTCGCGGCCCTCGTCCGTGATCTTGTCCGGGCCCCACGGCGGCATCCACACCCAGTTGATGCGCAGCTCGTTGACCAGGCCGTCCGTCGCGGACTTCGCCTGGTCCTCGATGACGTCCGTCAGCGGGCAGGCCGCCGAGGTCAGGGTCATGTCGATCGTCGCGATGTTCGCGTCGTCGACGTGGATGCCGTAGATCAGGCCCAGGTTGACGACGTCGATGCCCAGCTCGGGGTCGACCACGTCCATCAGGGCCTCACGGAGTTCCTCCTCCGAGGCCGGCTTCATCTCGACGGTGTCGCTCATGCGGTCTTCCTTTCGGCGTCGGCGCCGTTCAGCGCCTGGGCCGTCGCGTCCTTCCACGCCATCCAGCTCAGGAGGGCGCACTTGACCCGCGCGGGGTACTTGGAGACACCGGCGAACGCGACCGCGTCCTCCAGGACCTCCTCCATCGCGTCGTCGGGCTCGACCCGGCCCTTGGACTGCATCAGCTCCAGGAAGGTCTCCTGGATCTTCTGCGCCTCGGCGAGTTCCTTGCCGACCAGCAGCTCGTTGAGGACCGACGCGCTGGCCTGGCTGATGGAGCAGCCCTGGCCCTCGTAGGAGACGTCCGTGATCTTCGAGCCCTCGTACTTCACGCGGAGGGTGATCTCGTCGCCGCACGTCGGGTTCACATGGTGCACCTCGGCGTCGCCGTCCCTCAGACCACGCCCGTGCGGGTTCTTGTAGTGGTCCAGGATGACTTCCTGGTACATCGAGTCCAGCTTCACCTTTTCAGCACGCCCCTCAGCCGAAGAAGTTCCGTACGTGCTCCAGACCGTCGACCAGTGCGTCGATCTCGCCCGGCGTGGAGTACAGATAGAACGACGCTCGCGTGGTCGCAGGAATTCCGTAGCGCAGGCAGACCGGACGGGCGCAGTGGTGCCCGACCCGGACCGCGATGCCCTCCTCGTCGAGGACCTGGCCCACGTCGTGCGGGTGGATGTCACCGAGGGCGAAGGAGATCGCCGCGCCCCGGTCCTCGGCCGTCGTCGGGCCGATGATGCGCAGGTCCGGCACCTGTGCCAGGCGCTGCACCGCGTACTCCGTCAGCGCGTGCTCATGGGCGAGGATCCGGTCCATGCCGATCGCGTTCAGGTAGTCGATCGCCGCGCCGAGACCGACCGCCTGCGCGATCGGGGGCGTGCCCGCCTCGAACTTGTGGGGCGCCGGGGCGTACGTGGACGAGTGCATCGAGACGGTCTCGATCATCTCGCCGCCGCCCAGGAAGGGGGGAAGGTCCTCCAGCAGCTCCTGGCGGCCCCACAGGACACCGATGCCCGTCGGGCCGCACATCTTGTGGCCGGTGAAGGCCACGAAGTCGGCCTGGAGGGCCTGCACGTCCAGGGGCATGTGGGGCGCGGCCTGGGAGGCGTCGATGCAGACCAGCGCACCGACCTCCTGGGCGCGGCGGATTATCGCCTCGACCGGGTTGACCGTGCCCAGGATGTTCGACACCAGCACGAAGGAGACGATCTTCGTCTTCTCGGTGATGATCTCGTCGATGTTGGACAGGTCCAGGCGGCCGTCGTCGGTGAGGCCGAACCACTTCAGCTTCGCGCCCGTGCGCTGCGACAGCAGCTGCCACGGCACGATGTTGGAGTGGTGCTCCATCTCCGTGATGACGATCTCGGTCTCGTGGTCCACACGGTAGGGCTCGTCTGCCCAGCCCAGCATGTTCGCCACGAGGTTCAGCGACTCGGAGGCGTTCTTGGTGAAGATCACCTCGTCGCGGCTGGGCGCGTTGATGAACTCCGCGACCTTGTCGCGCGCGCCCTCGTACAGCGCCGTGGCCTCCTCGGCGAGCACATGCACACCGCGGTGGACGTTGGCGTTGTAGCACTCGTAGTACTCGCTCAGGGCGTCCAGCACCTGGCGCGGCTTCTGGCTGGTCGCCGCGTTGTCCAGGTACACGAGCTTCCGGCCGTCGTGGACCACGCGGTCCAGGATGGGGAAGTCCTTGCGGATCGCCTCGGTGTCGAGGAGGCCCGGCAGCTGTGTCACGCGGATGCGCCACCCTTCACGTATGCCTCGTAGCCCTCGTTCTCCAGCTTGTCCGCCAGCTCCGGGCCGCCCGACTCGACGATGCGGCCGGCGGTGAAGACGTGGACGTGGTCGGGCTTGATGTAGCGCAGGATGCGCGTGTAGTGCGTGATCAGCAGGGTGCCGACCTCGCCGGTTCCGTGGACGCGGTTGACGCCCTCGGAGACGATGCGGAGAGCGTCGACGTCGAGGCCGGAGTCGGTCTCGTCGAGGATCGCGAACTTCGGCCTGAGCAGCTCCAGCTGGAGGATCTCGTGGCGCTTCTTCTCACCGCCGGAGAAGCCCTCGTTGACGTTGCGCTCGGCGAAGGACGGGTCCATGTGGAGACGCTCCATGGCCTCCTTGACCTCCTTCACCCAGGTGCGCAGCTTGGGGGCCTCGCCGCGGACGGCGGTGGCGGAGGTGCGCAGGAAGTTGGAGACCGAGACGCCGGGGATCTCGACGGGGTACTGCATCGCCAGGAACAGGCCCGCGCGGGCGCGCTCGTCGACGGACATCGCCAGGACGTCCTCACCGTCGAGGGTGACGGTGCCGCTGGTGATCGTGTACTTCGGGTGACCCGCCAGCGAGTAGGCGAGCGTCGACTTGCCGGAGCCGTTGGGGCCCATGATGGCGTGCGTCTCGCCCTGCTTCACGGTGAGGTCGACGCCCTTGAGGATCTCCTTCGTGGCGTTGTCGGCCTCGACGGTGACGTGCAGGTCTCGGATTTCAAGCGTTGCCATGGGTGCCTCAGGACTCCTGGGTGAGGGAGACGAGAACGTCGTCCCCTTCGATCTTTACGGGGTATACGGGGACGGGGCGCGTCGCGGGGAGGCCGGACGGCTTGCCGGTGCGCAGGTCGAAGGCGGAGCCGTGCAGCCAGCACTCGATCTGGCAGTCCTCCACCTCCCCCTCGGAGAGGGAGACGTTCGCATGGGAGCAGATGTCGTGGATGGCGAACACCTCGCCGCCGGTCCTGACGACCGAGACCGGCGTGCTGTCTATCTCCACGCGCTTGGGGGTGTCCTCGGCCAGTTCGCCCAGCCCGCAGACGCGTACGAAGGTCATGCGACCGCGGCCTCCAGCTCGTCCTCGATCCTGGCGAGCAGGCGCTCCTCGATGTCGGTGACACCGATCTGCTGGATCAGCTCGGCGAAGAAGCCGCGGACCACCAGGCGGCGCGCCTCGTGCTCGGGGATGCCGCGGGCCATCAGGTAGAAGAGCTGCTCGTCGTCGAAGCGGCCGGTGGCGGAGGCGTGGCCGGCGCCGACGATCTCGCCGGTCTCGATCTCCAGGTTCGGCACCGAGTCGACGCGCGCGCCGTCCGTGAGGACCAGGTTGCGGTTCATCTCGTAGGTGTCCGTGCCCTCGGCGCTGGCCTCGATGAGCACGTCACCGATCCAGACCGCGTGCGCCTGCTCACCCTGGAGCGCGCCCTTGTAGACGACGTTCGACGTGCAGTGCGGGGCGTTGTGGGTGACCAGCAGGCGGTGCTCCTGGTGCTGTCCGGCGTCGGTGAAGTACAGGCCGAACAGCTCGGCCGCGCCGCCGGGGCCGGCGTACGCCACGCGCGGGTGCAGGCGGACGACGTCGCCGCCGAAGGTGAGGACCACGGACTTGAAGGAGGCGTCGCGGCCGATCAGCGTGTTGTGCTGGGCGACGTGGACGGCCTTGTCGTCCCAGTCCTGGACGCTGACCACGGTCAGCTTCGCGCCGTCGCCGAGGACGTAGTCGACGTTGGCGGCGAGTACCGCGTCACCGGTGTGGTCGATCACCACGACGGCCTCGGCGAAGGCGCCCAGCTCGATCACCTGGTGGGCGAAGGCGGTGCCCCCCTGGCCGTGCACCGCGATGCGGATCGGCTCGGTGAGGACGGTCTCCTTCGCCACGGTCACGACCGAGGCCTTCTCGAACGCGGAGTACGCCTGCGCGGCGATCCGGTCGACCGGGGTGCCCGCCCTGCCGATCCGCGCGTCGTCACGGCCGACGGTCTCGACGGTGACGCCCTCGGGGGCCCGGACGTCGACCTTCACACCGTCGCCGTCGGCGACCGCGGTGCCGTCGTGCAGTCCGCGCAGCCGCTCCAGCGGGGTGAACCGCCATTCCTCCTCGCGGCCGTGCGGGACCGGGAAGTCCGTCACGTCGAAGGACGGGGGCGCGCTCATGCGCGAGACGACGGTCGACTCCGCGGCGACCGCGATCGAGCCGGCGGTGGTGGAACCCGCCGGCGGGGGTCCCCCCGCTCGAGCGGAGCCGAGAGTGGGGGAGTTCTGGGCCTCAGCCATGGCTGTCGTAGTGCTCTCTTTCTGAGTGAGACGTCTGCCGGTGATGGGGCGGGTCAGCCGACCGCGCCTTCCATCTGAAGCTCGATCAGCCGGTTCAGCTCCAGCGCGTACTCCATGGGCAGCTCCTTGGCGATCGGCTCGACGAAGCCGCGCACGATCATCGCCATGGCCTCGTCCTCGGAGAGACCGCGGCTCATCAGGTAGAAGAGCTGGTCGTCGGAGACCTTGGAGACGGTGGCCTCGTGGCCCATGGACACGTCGTCCTCGCGGACGTCGACGTACGGGTACGTGTCCGACCGGGAGATCGTGTCCACCAGCAGGGCGTCGCACAGCACGTTCGACTTGGAGCCCGCGGCGCCCTCGCCGATCTCGATCAGGCCGCGGTACGACGTGCGGCCGCCGCCGCGCGCCACGGACTTGGAGACGATGTTGGACGACGTGTTCGGCGCCATGTGCACCATCTTGGCGCCGGCGTCCTGGTGCTGGCCCTCGCCCGCGAACGCGATGGAGAGGGTCTCGCCCTTGGCGTGCTCGCCCATCAGGTAGACGGCCGGGTACTTCATCGTCACCTTGGAGCCGATGTTGCCGTCGACCCACTCCATGGTCGCGCCCTCGTAGGCCACGGCGCGCTTGGTGACCAGGTTGTAGACGTTGTTCGACCAGTTCTGGATGGTCGTGTAACGGCAGCGGGCGTTCTTCTTGACGATGATCTCGACGACCGCGCTGTGCAGCGAGTCCGACTTGTAGATCGGGGCCGTGCAGCCCTCGACGTAGTGCACGTAGGCACCCTCGTCGACGATGATCAGCGTCCGCTCGAACTGGCCCATGTTCTCCGTGTTGATACGGAAGTAGGCCTGGAGCGGGATCTCGACGTGCACGCCCTTCGGCACGTAGATGAAGGAGCCGCCGGACCACACCGCGCTGTTCAGCGACGCGAACTTGTTGTCGCCGACGGGGATGACCGTGCCGAAGTACTCCTTGAAGAGCTCGGGGTGCTCCTTCAGGGCGGTGTCGGTGTCGAGGAAGATGACGCCCTGCTCCTCCAGGTCCTCGCGGATCTGGTGGTAGACGACCTCCGACTCGTACTGGGCGGCGACACCGGCGACGAGGCGCTGCTTCTCGGCCTCCGGGATGCCCAGCTTGTCGTAGGTGTTCTTGATGTCCTCGGGCAGGTCCTCCCAGGACGCCGCCTGCTTCTCCGTGGAGCGCACGAAGTACTTGATGTTGTCGAAGTCGATGCCCGAGAGGTCCGAGCCCCAGTTGGGCATGGGCTTCTTCTCGAAGAGCTTCAGGCCCTTCAGGCGCAGCTTCGTCATCCACTCCGGCTCGGACTTCTTGCCCGAGATGTCACGGACGACGTCCTCGTTCAGGCCGCGCCTGGCGGAGGCACCGGCCACGTCGGAGTCGGCCCAGCCGTATTCGTACTTGCCCAGGCCCTCGAGTTCGGGGTGAGCAGTCTCCGTGGGGAGAGTCATGCGGGGTTCCTCCCGGCCGTGCTTGCAGGTGCGTCAGTGGAAATCTCGGGGATGAACGTCGTGCAGACGCCGTCGCCGTGGGCGATGGTCGCCAGTCGCTGGACATGGGTACCCAGAAGCTCCGCGAAGACCTCGGTCTCCGCCTCGCACAGCTGCGGAAACTGTTCCGCGACGTGGGCGACCGGGCAGTGGTGCTGGCAGAGCTGCTCGCCGACCGGTGCGCTGCGCGCCGTAGCAGCGTACCCGTCGGCGCTCAGGGCCCTGGCGAGCGCTTCGGCGCGCTTGTCGGGGCCTGCGGCCTCGATCGCCTCGCGGTACGCGCTCGCCTGCGCGGTGATCCGGGCGCGGGCGAAGGCGGCGACCGCCTCGGCGCCGCCGCCCTGCTCGGCGATCCAGCGGAGCGCGTCCGCGGCGAGCTTGTCGTAGGACTGGTCGAAGGCGTCCCGGCCGCAGTCGGTGAGCGCGAAGACCTTGGCGGGGCGCCCGCGCGTGCGCGCGCCGTAGACCCGCTGTTCGCGTGCCTCCACGACGTCGTCGGCCACCAGCGCGTCCAGGTGACGCCGTACGGCCGCCTGGGTGAGTCCCAGCCGGCCGGCGAGTTCCGCGACGGTCGACGGCCCGTGGTCCAGGATGGACCGCGCGACCCGGTTGCGCGTCGAGCGCTCACCGGTCGCTAGCTCCTCCTGCGGGGTCCCCACCGGGGTCTCCCGAGCCTCGCCGACGTTTTTCACAACGCCATTGTTGCGTAATTCCGCGGAGACTGACAAGCGGCGTCCGGATCACCGAGCGGTGCCCTGCGTCACTTAGGTGAACCTAATCCGACCTGCGGATATGATCTCCGGCCGCGCACCGGGGGGTGTTCCCGCCGAGCAAACCGGTGGCGGCGCCCCGCCCCGTCGGGAAGACTCCCCGACCATGCCCACACCCCTTCCCACCGGCCCTCTTGTCACCCGGGACGACATCGCCGCGGGCCTGCGGCTGCTCGGTGTCGAGACCGGCGAGATCCTCCTCGCGCATTCCTCCCTCAGCTCCCTCGGCTGGGTCAACGGCGGGGCCGTCGCGGTCGTCCAGGGCCTCCTCGACGCGCTCGGCCCGTCCGGCACGCTCGTCGTCCCCGCCCACTCCGCCCAGCTGTCCGACCCCGCGTCGTGGCGCAGGCCCCCGGTGCCCGAGGAGTGGTGGGACCGGATCCGCACCACCATGCCCCCGTACGCCCCCCGGACCACACCCACGCTCGGGATCGGCGTGATCCCCGAGACGGTGCGGACCTGGCCCGGCGCCCTGCGCAGCGCCCACCCGCAGACCTCCTTCGCGGCACTCGGCCGGCACGCGCGGGAGATCACCGGCGGCCATGCCCCCGACTGCCGGCTGGGCGAGCGCAGCCCCCTGGCCCGGCTGGAGGAACGGGGCGCCCGGGTGCTGCTGCTCGGCGCGGGCTACGACTCCTGCACCGCCTTCCACCTCGCCGAGTACCGGACACCGGCACCGCGCGTGCGGGTCGGCCGGCCCGCCCCCGGCGGCGGCTGGGAGACCGTGACCGAGGTGTCGATCGACTCCGCCCGGTTCGACGAGCTGGGACACGACTTCGAACGGGACCGGCCCGTGGTGCGCGGCACGGTGGGCGCGGCGGACGTACGGCTGTTCCCCGTGGCGGACGCCGTGGCCTACGCCGAGCGGTGGCTGCCGCTGCACCGTCCCCGGGAGGAGGACTTCCCGCACCCGGCCGCCTGACGGGCCGGCGCTCTCCCTAGACTCTGGACCCATGCGAAGTGAGCCCGTGGTCCAGATCCAGGCCCTGGTGAAGCGGTACGGCACGAAGACCGCGGTGAACGGCCTCGACCTGGTGGCCCAGCCGGGCGTGACCGCCGTACTCGGCCCCAACGGGGCGGGGAAGACGACGACCGTCGAGACCTGCGAGGGGTACCGGAAGCCGGACGGCGGCACGGTGCGCGTCCTCGGACTCGACCCGGTACGGCAGTCCGCGCGGCTGCGGCCCCGCATCGGCGTGATGCTCCAGTCCGGCGGGGTCTACTCCGGCGCCCGCGCCGACGAGATGCTGCGGCACATCGCGCGGCTGCACGCCCATCCGCTGGACGTCGACGCCCTGATCGAACGCCTCGGCCTCGGCTCCTGCGGCCGGACCGGCTACCGCCGGCTGTCCGGCGGCCAGCAGCAGCGGCTGGCGCTCGCCATGGCCGTCGTGGGCCGCCCGGAACTGGTGTTCCTGGACGAGCCGACCGCCGGGCTCGACCCGCAGGCCCGCCGCGCCACCTGGGACCTGGTCCGGGACCTGCGTGCCGACGGCGTCTCGGTGATCCTCACCACCCACCACATGGACGAGGCCGAACAGCTGGCCGACGACGTGGCGATCATCGACGGCGGCCGGGTCATCGCCCAGGGCTCCCCCGAGGAGCTGTGCCGGGGCGGCGCCGAGAACACCCTGCGCTTCACCGGCCGCCCCGGCCTCGACGTCGGCTCCCTGCTCAAGGCGCTCCCGGCCGACTGCACGGCCGCCGAGCTGACCCCGGGCAGCTACCGCGTCACCGGCAAGGTCGACCCGCAGCTGCTGGCCACGGTGACCTCCTGGTGCGCCCAGCACGGGGTGATGCCGGACCGGATCTCGGTGGAGCGGCACACACTGGAGGACGTCTTCCTGGAGCTGACCGGCAAGGAGCTGCGCGCGTGACCACCACGGGTACCTACACCCCCGCCCCCGGAGCCGCCCCGCTCCCCCGCATGATCGCGGCGCAGGCGGCACTGGAGACCAGGATGCTGCTGCGCAACGGCGAGCAGCTGCTGCTGACGGTCGTCATCCCGGCCCTGCTGCTGGTGCTCTTCAGCACGGTCGACATCGTGGACACCGGCGCGGGCGAGGCCGTCGCCTTCCTCGCCCCCGGCATCCTCGCGCTCGCCGTGATGTCGACGGCGTTCACCGGCCAGGCCATCGGGACGGGCTTCGAGCGCCGCTACGGCGTCCTGAAACGGCTCGCCTCCTCCCCGCTGCCGCGCTGGGGCCTGATGACCGCGAAGACGCTGTCGGTGCTGTTCACGGAGGTCCTCCAGGTGATCCTGCTGACGGCGATCGCCCTCGCCCTCGGCTGGTCCCCGCACGGCAACCCGTTCGCGGTGTTCCTGCTGCTGCTCCTGGGCACGGCGGCGTTCTCGGGCCTCGGCCTGCTGATGGCCGGCACACTGAAGGCGGAAGCCACGCTGGCCGCCGCCAACCTGGTCTTCCTGCTGCTGCTCGTGGGCGGCGGGGTGATCGTCCCGCTGGAGAAGTTCGGTCCGGCGGGACAGCAGGTGCTCGGCCTGCTGCCGATCTCCGCCCTGTCCGACGGGCTGCGGGACGTGCTCCAGCACGGCGCCGGCATGCCCTGGGGCGACCTCGGTGTCCTCGCCGTGTGGGCGGTGGCGGGGCTCGCCGCGGCCGGAAAATTCTTCCGCTGGGAGTGACCCTCGTGAACGCGTGCACAAGCGGCGGCCTACGATGGTGGACGTGCCAAAGCTGAACCGCGCCGACGCCCGGGCCGCCCTGCGCAACCCGCTCGCCCTCATCGCCGACCACTGGACCCCGGATCCCCGGACCGTCCGACGGGCGGCGCTCGCCGCGCTCGTGATGTCGGTGGTCATCGTCGTGACCGGCGGCGCCGTCCGCCTGACCGGCTCCGGGCTGGGCTGCCCGACCTGGCCCACCTGCACCGACGACTCGCTGACCACCACCCGGGCCATGGGCTTCCACGGGGTCGTGGAGTTCGGCAACCGCATGCTGACGTACGTGCTGTGCGCGGCCGTCGGCTGGGCCATCGTCGCGGCCCGCGCCCAGAAGCCGTGGCGGCGCACCCTGACCCGGCTGGGCTGGGCCCAGTTCTGGGTGGTCATGGGCAACGCCGTCCTCGGCGGCGTCGTGGTGCTGGTCGGCCTCAACCCGTACACGGTCGCCGCGCACTTCCTGCTCTCCTCGGCGCTGATCGCCGTCGCCACCCTGACGTGGCAGCGCGCCCGGGAGGGCGACGGCGCCCCGCGTCCGCTGGTCGGCGCGGCGGTGCGGCAGCTGGTGTGGGTCCTGGTCGCCGCGTCGGCGCTGCTCATCGCGGTGGGCACGGTGGTGACCGGGGCCGGGCCGCACGCCGGTGACTCCAACGAGGTCGAGCGCATCCCGATCGACTGGGAGACCGTCGCCAAGCTGCACGCGGTGCTCGCCTGGATCGTGGTCACGCTGACCTTCGCGCTGTGGTTCGTGCTGAAGGCGGTGGACGCCCCGAAGGAGCCGGCCGCGCGGACGCGGGAGCTGTTCGTCATCCTGCTGTGCCAGGGCGCCCTCGGGTACGTCCAGTACTTCACCCACCTCCCCGAGGCCCTGGTCGCCGCGCACATGACGGGCGCCGCCGTGATGTGGATCTGGGTCCTGCGCGTCCTGCTGTCGCTGCGGGAACGCCCGGCGCTCGCGGCGGACCTGCCGGGTCCCGCCGCCGAGGTGACGGTCGGCTCCCGCGCCTGACTCATCCGTACGCGGCCACGAGGGCGTCGATCGCCGGTCCCAGGTAGGCGCGGGTCAGCGCGGCGCGGCGGGCCCGCCGGGCGGGGTCCGACGGGGCGGGTGTGCCGTAGCGCCGCCGGGCGATGTCCTTGACGACCTCGGGAGGCGCGCCCAGTGCGGGCAGCTCGCCGAGCGCCTCCTTCTTGGTGATCAGCCGCCCCTCGCGCAGGGTGACACCCGCCCGGGAGTACGTCAGCAGGCCCAGGTCGACCCACACGTCCTGTCGCCACCGCCGGGGCCGGTCCACCGCCGGCCGCCAGAAATCGCGCTGGTCGCGGACGACGAAGTCGGTGAGCTGCCGGTCCGGCACCGCGGGCAGCAGCGCCTCCGGTCCCCGCCCGTGCAGCACCCGGCCGAAGGTGTGCAGCTCACGCCGGGTGACGGGGGTGACGGGCCGGTGCAGCAGTCCGTCGTGCGCCCAGGTGAGATGCTTCCGCCCGGGGTCGTCCAGGGGTCCGGGGTCAGATAGCTGCAATGGAGCTTGGCGGCGAGCGGCGTGCCGCGCAGCCGGCGGTGCAGGCGGGCCACCTGCCGGATCCGCCCGAGGCCGAGCGGCCCGGGGAGTACGGCGATGAGATCCAGGTCGCTGCGTCCCTCGCGGTAGTCCCCGCCGGCCAGGGAGCCGTGGGCCCACAGCGCGAGGGGGCGGAGGGACGCGAGGTCGCGCAGGAAGCGGTCGAGCAGGGCGTCGGTCTGCATCGCCCCAGTCTGCGTGGCCGGGCGTACGGCGGTACAGCCTCATCCCAGCCCGTACACCCGGCGCGCGTTGTCCGCCGCGATCAGCCGGGCCACGCGCTGGGCGTCCGCCCGGACCCACGCGCCCTCGGCGACCCAGGTGCCCAGGACGCGGGAGAGCGCCTCGCGGAAGAGGTGGGCGCCGACGACGTGGAGTTCGGGCAGGCCATGGGCGCCGGTGGAGAAGAGGATCTTGCCGAAGGGGGCCAGCTCCAGGGTCTCGGCGAGGACGGCGGCGGCACGGGCGCCGGTGCGCACCAGAGCGGCGCCGGAGTCGGCGTACACGTGCGGGAAGACGCCGGCCAGGTGGGCGGTGTGCCGGTGGTACGGGTAGCCGTGCAGCAGGACGAGGTCGGTGCCGAGGCCGGCCGTGGCCCGGACGAAGTCGGTGAGCAGGACCGGGTCGGTGCGGTCGACGCGCGAGCCGGGCTCGCCGAGGCCCGTGTGCAGCTGGAGGGGCAGGCCCGAGGCGACCGCGTTCCACAGCAGGTGCCGCAGCAGCACGGGGTCCGTGAGCGCGCCGCCGGCCCGCCGTCCGGCCAGCCAGCGGCCCGCCGCGCCGCGTACCTCCCCCGGCCCCGGCGGTTCCGGCGCGAGGGCCAGGCCGTGGCGCAGGCCCGCGACGGAGGTGAAGGCGACGGCGGTCGCCGCGGCTCCGTGCACGGACTCGGCGAGGTTGGCGAGGAAGGACTCGACGGTCCCGGAGGTGTCGGCGACCTGCTCGGCGAGCGGCTCCAGACGGACGATCTCCCGGGCCTCCGCGTTCCCCGCGGAAGCCATCTCGGCGGGGCCGGTGAGGTCCCCGGGCAGGCCCGTGTCGACCAGGTAGGTGGTGATGCCGGTCCCCCGCAGCAGCCTGCGGCCCGCCTCCACGGCGCCCAGTTCCCGGCGCCGGGCCAGATAACGGGCGGGCGCGCAGTGGGGTTCGAGGCCGAGCAGGGGCGGGCACCAGCGGCGTACGGCGAAACCGGTCTGCGTGTCGAAGAGGGTGGTGCCCGGCGCCGGGGCCCCCTCGGTGCGGGACAGCTGCGCCTCGAAGGTGCCGAGACCCAGCTCCGTCCGCAGTACGCCGTGGCAGTACTGGTCCACGAGGGACGGCGTCTCGATCATTCCGGCTCCCCCGTGAGGACACGCGCTGTACTGCCTTGCCCGTCCTAACGGGTGACCGGGGCCGGAGGTCGCGGCCCGGGGGCCGCGGCGCGCGCGGCCGACCCCGGCGCCGCGGGCCGCGACGCGGCGCTCCGCCGTGCGGGCTGCGGGCGGGCCGCTCGGTGGCCCCCGCGCGACGCGGCACCGCGGCTCAGCCACCGCGGAGACCGCGAGCCGAGCCCGGCGCCACAGACCGCGACCCGCGCGGGCCGCCCCGCCCATGCGGGCTGCGGGACGGGCCGCTCCGCGAACCCCCGCGCGACGGCGGGCCACAGCTCAGCCGCCGCAGAGGCCGCAGGCCGGAACCGGCGCCGCAGACCGCCACGTGCGCAGGCCACTCAGCGCACGCAAGCTGCGCGCGCGGGCGGGGCCGCGGCTCAGCCGTCGCAGAGGCCGCAGGCCGCGACCCGCGTGAGGGGCGCGCCGCGCGTACGGGCCGTGCGCGGGCAGACCGCGGGCCCGGCGCGGGGCCTGCGGCTCAGCGACCGCAAGCCGGACCCGGCGCCGGAGACCGCCACGCGCGCAGGTCGCTCCACGCGCGCAGGCTGCGGACAGGCCGTTCCGCGGACCCCCGCGCGACGGCGGGGTCACGGCTCAGCCATCGCCAAGGCTCCGGGGCGGACCCGGCGCCGGAGGCCGGTTGGCGCCCATGCGGGCAGCCCCGCACAGGGGGGCCACCGGCGGGGCGGTCCGCACATGCCCGGTTGCGGACGGACGCTCCCGCGCGTGCCGGCCGCTGGCGGGACGCTCCACGTATGCCGGCCACGCCCGCGCGTGCCGGTCGCCGGCGGCACGGCTCGCGGGCGCCCGCGCGGCCCCGGGCCGTGCGGTTCAGGCGTTGGTGGGGCCGCCCACCTGGATGCCGGCCATCCGCTTCCACTCGTAGGGGCCCGTGCGTACCTTCGCCGCGAACTCGCCGTCGAAGGTCTCGTGGACCGTGATCCCGGACGCGCGCACCGCCTGCTCGGCGACGGCGAACGTGGGGGCCACCAGGTCCCCCCAGCCGCCGTCCTCGCCGACGAGGACGATGCGGGCGCCGCGCTGGCCGAGGTAGGCCACCTGGCCCTCGGCACCACCGTGGGCCTTGGAGAAGGCGCTGATCCGCCGGGCGAGCTTCGCCACCGTGCGCTCGGTCCTGGCGTCGGCCTTCGGGTCAACCTGCTGCGTGTCTGCCATGGCCAGGATGCTACCGACGGGTAGATCGAACGGCGACGGGAGGGGTGCGTGGCCTTGGCCACGCACCCCTCCCGTCGTCCGTGCAGGGGCTCAGCGCAGGAACGGGTCCACCGCGACCGCCACGAACAGCAGGGACACGTAGGTGATCGACCAGTGGAAGAGCCGCATCTCCTTCAGCTTCGCGCCCGCGACCTCGGCCTTCGCCCGGTTCTGGAGAGCGTGCGCCTCCCACAGCCACCAGCCGCCCGAGGCCAGCGCGACCGCCGTGTAGAACCAGCCGGTGTAGCCGAGCGGGGTGAGCAGCAGGGAGACGGCGACCATGACCCAGCTGTAGAGGACGATCTGCCGGGCGACGACCTTGTTGGAGGCGATGACCGGCAGCATGGGCACGCCCACGCGCGCGTAGTCGTCCTTGACCTTCATGGACAGCGGCCAGTAGTGCGGCGGCGTCCAGAAGAAGATCACCAGGAAGAGGATCAGCGGGGCCCAGGAGAGCGAGTCGGTCACGGCCGACCAGCCGATCAGCACCGGCATGCAGCCCGCGATGCCGCCCCACACGATGTTCTGGGACGTACGCCGCTTGAGGAGCATCGTGTAGACGATGACGTAGAAGAGGAGCGCGCCGAGGGACAGCCAGGCAGACAGCCAGTTGACGGTCAGGCCGAAGAGCAGGGTGGAGACGACCGCGAGGGTGATGCCGAAGGCCAGGCACTCGCGCGGGCTCACCATGCCGGTCACCAGCGGACGCTGGGAGGTGCGGTCCATCAGGGCGTCGATGTCCCGGTCGATGTACATGTTCAGCGCGTTGGCGCCGCCCGCGGAGAGGTAGCCGCCGACGCAGGTCAGCAGCACCAGCTTCAGGTCGGGCACGCCCTGCTGGGCCAGGAACATCACCGGGACGGTGGTGATGAGCAGCAGTTCGATGATCCGCGGCTTGGTCAGCGCCACGAACGCCTTGACACGGGCCCCGAACGGCCGATGAACCGGGCCCTGGCTCGCACCGAGCACACCCGCTGGACGGGATTCGACGGCCGTCACGCACACCCCTGACAGAGACATCCCAGCGAGCCTCCCCATGGGAAGCGGGGGTGAGGGCTCGCGCGTACCACGCCACTTTAGACGTTGCCCGTACCCCGGCCTTCGCGGGGGTGGGGTCGTGTTGACGGGGCCGTCGGCGGGACACGCCGGACGTGCGTACAGAGGCTCGATTGAGCAGTCAGATGAGCGGCTCCGTATTCATGTGCCACCTGCCTTCCCGGCCGGTCGGGAGGCGGATCCCACCGACTCCCGGCAGTCTGTAAACACTCGAAAAAACGCACGTCCTCACGGGGGTAGGCTCGACAACGGCCGGTGGGCGACAAGCACGCCGGCGGCCGGGTGGGCGTATGCCCCGACGACCGGCGACCGACATGTGGAGAGGAGCCCTGACCCAGGGTGAGCACCAAGCCGACCACCACAGACCTCGAGTGGACCGAGCTGGACCAGCGGGCCGTCGACACCGCCCGCGTCCTGGCCGCAGACGCCGTACAGAAGGTCGGCAACGGCCATCCCGGTACGGCGATGAGCCTGGCCCCGGCCGCGTACACGCTCTTCCAGAAGGTGATGCGGCACGACCCGGCCGACCCGGAGTGGGTCGGCCGCGACCGCTTCGTGCTGTCCGCCGGCCACACGTCCCTGACCCTCTACACCCAGCTCTACCTGGCCGGCTTCGGCCTGGAGCTGGACGACCTGAAGTCCTTCCGGACCTGGGGCTCCAAGACCCCCGGTCACCCGGAGTACGGGCACACCAGGGGCGTGGAGACCACCACGGGCCCGCTGGGCCAGGGTGTCGCCAACGCGGTCGGCATGGCGATGGCCTCCCGGTACGAGCGCGGCCTGTTCGACCCGGACGCACCCGCCGGCGAGTCGCCCTTCGACCACTTCATCTACTGCATCGCCGGTGACGGCTGCCTCCAGGAGGGCATCTCCGCCGAGGCGTCCTCGATGGCCGGGCACCAGAAGCTCGGCAACCTGGTCCTGCTGTGGGACGACAACCACATCTCGATCGAGGGCGACACCGAGACGGCCGTGTCCGAGGACACCGTGAAGCGGTACGAGGCCTACGGCTGGCACGTCCAGCGGGTCGCGGCGCAGGAGAACGGCGACCTGGACCCGAAGGCGATCTTCGCCGCGATCCAGGAGGCCAAGCGGGTCACCGACCGGCCGTCCTTCATCGCGATGCGCTCGATCATCGCCTGGCCGGCGCCGGACGCGCAGAACACCGAGGCCGCGCACGGTTCGGCCCTCGGCGAGGAGGAGGTCGCGGCCACCAAGCGTGTCCTCGGCTTCGACCCGGAGCGGACGTTCGAGGTCGCCGACGAGGTCCTCGCCCACACCCGCGAGGCGCTCGACCGGGGCCGGCAGGCCAAGGCCGAGTGGGAGAAGTCGTTCCAGGAGTGGCGCGACGGCAACGCCGAGCGCGCCGCCGAGTTCGACCGGATCGCCAAGGGTGAGCTGCCCACCGGCTGGGAGGAGAAGCTCCCGGTCTTCGAGCCCGGCAAGGCCGTCGCGACGCGCGCCGCGTCCGGCAAGGTGCTCCAGGCGCTCGGCGCGGTGATCCCCGAGCTGTGGGGCGGCTCCGCCGACCTCGCCGGGTCGAACAACACCACGATCGACAAGAACAGCTCGTTCCTGCCCGAGGGCAACCCGCTGCCCGAGGCCAACCCGTACGGCCGCACGATCCACTTCGGCATCCGTGAGCACTCCATGGGCGCGGAGCTGAACGGCATCACGCTGCACGGCAACACGCGCGTCTACGGCGGCACCTTCCTGGTGTTCTCCGACTACATGCGCAACGCGGTCCGGCTGTCGGCGCTCATGCACCTGCCGGTGACGTTCGTGTGGACGCACGACTCCATCGGTCTCGGCGAGGACGGTCCGACCCACCAGCCGGTGGAGCACCTGGCCTCGCTGCGCGCGATCCCGGGTCTGAACATCGTCCGCCCGGCGGACGCCAACGAGACGGTGATCGCCTGGCGCGAGATCCTCCGCCGCTGGACCAAGGAGTTCGGCAAGGGCCAGCCGCACGGCCTCGCGCTGACCCGCCAGGGTGTGCCGGCCTACGAGCCCAACGAGGGCGCCGCCCGCGGCGGCTACGTCCTGTTCGAGGCCGACGGCGGTGAGGCGCAGGTCATCCTGATCGCCACCGGTTCCGAGGTGCATGTGGCGGTGGAGGCGCGTGAGCAGCTCCAGGCCGACGGCGTTCCCACCCGGGTCGTGTCGATGCCGTCGGTGGAGTGGTTCGAGCAGCAGGACGAGGGGTACCGGGAGTCCGTGCTGCCGTCGTCCGTGAAGGCCCGAGTCGCCGTGGAGGCGGGCGTCGGGCTCACCTGGCACAAGTACGTCGGGGACGCCGGCCGCATCGTCTCCCTGGAGCACTTCGGTGCGTCCGCCGATGCCAAGGTGCTCTTCCGCGAGTTCGGTTTCACGGCCGAGAACGTGGCCGCCAAGGCGAGGGAATCCCTCGCCGCCGCCCAGCGCTGACGCTCACATACGACACGTAGGAGATGTAATTCCATGACAGACGCACTCAAGCGCCTCTCCGAAGAAGGCGTCGCGATCTGGCTGGACGACCTGTCGCGCAAGCGGATCACGTCCGGCAACCTCGCCGAGCTGATCGACCAGCAGCACGTCGTCGGCGTCACCACCAACCCGACGATCTTCCAGAAGGCGATCTCGCAGGGCGACGGCTACGACCAGCAGCTGTCGGACCTCGCCGCCCGCAAGGTCACGGTCGAAGAGGCCATCCGCATGATCACCACGGCGGACGTCCGTGACGCCGCCGACATCCTGCGCCCGGTCTTCGACGCCACCGACGGCCAGGACGGCCGGGTCTCCATCGAGGTCGACCCGCGGCTGGCCCACGACGAGCACGCGACCGTCGCCGAGGCCAAGCAGCTGGCCTGGCTGGTCGACCGGCCGAACACCCTCATCAAGATCCCGGCCACCCTGGCGGGCGTCCCGGCGATCAGCGAGGTCATCGGCCGCGGCATCAGCGTCAACGTCACGCTGATCTTCTCCCTGGAGCGCTACCGCGCGGTCATGGACGCCTACCTCACCGGCCTGGAGAAGGCCAAGGAGCGCGGCCTGGACCTGTCGAAGATCCACTCCGTGGCGTCCTTCTTCGTGTCCCGCGTGGACACCGAGATCGACAAGCGCCTGGACGAGATCGGCACCGACGAGGCCAAGGGGCTGCGCGGCAAGGCGGCCCTCGCCAACGCGCGCCTCGCCTACCAGGCGTACGAGGAGGTCTTCTCCTCCGACCGCTGGAGCGCGCTGGAGAACGCGGGCGCCAACAAGCAGCGTCCGCTGTGGGCGTCGACCGGCGTGAAGGACCCGGCGTACCCGGACACCCTGTACGTCACCGAGCTGGTCGCGCCGAACACGGTCAACACCATGCCGGAGGCCACGCTGGAGGCCACCGAGGACCACGGCGAGATCCGCGGCAACACCATCGCCGGCACCTACGAGCAGGCGCGTGCGGACCTCGACGCGCTGGAGAAGCTCGGCATCGCCTACGACGACGTCGTACGCGTTCTGGAGGAGGAGGGCGTCGAGAAGTTCGAGGCGTCCTGGAACGACCTTCTGAAGTCGACCCAGGCGGAGCTCGAGCGCCTTGCCCCCTCGGAGGGCTGAGTTGTCACCCGTTTCCGGTTCCGGAGCGAACCCGCTTCGTGACCCGGCCGACCGGCGGCTCCCGCGCATCGCGGGGCCGTCGGGCCTGGTCATCTTCGGCGTCACGGGCGACCTGTCCCGCAAGAAACTGATGCCCGCGGTGTACGACCTCGCCAACCGTGGTCTGCTGCCGCCGGGCTTCTCGCTGGTGGGCTTCGCCCGCCGCGACTGGGAGCACGAGGACTTCGCCCAGGTCGTGCACGACGCGGTCAAGGAGCACTCGCGCACCCCGTTCCGCGAGGAGGTCTGGCAGCAGCTCATCCAGGGGATGCGCTTCGTCCAGGGCAGCTTCGACGACGACGAGGCCTTCGAGCGGCTGCGCGCCACCATCGAGGAGCTGGACAAGGCACAGGGCACGGGCGGCAACTTCGCCTTCTACCTGTCGGTGCCGCCCCGTTCCTTCCCGGTGGTCATCCAGCAGCTGAAGAAGCACGGCCTGGCCGACCAGTCGGGCGGTTCCTGGCGGCGCGCGGTCATCGAGAAGCCCTTCGGGCACGACCTGAAGTCGGCCGAGGAGCTGAACAAGGTCGTCCACGAGGTGTTCGAGCCGGAGCAGGTGTTCCGGATCGACCACTACCTCGGCAAGGAGACCGTCCAGAACATCCTGGCGCTGCGCTTCGCCAACACGATGTTCGAGCCGATCTGGAACCGGTCCTTCGTGGACCACGTGCAGATCACCATGGCCGAGGACATCGGCATCGGCGGCCGGGCCGGCTACTACGACGGCATCGGCGCCGCCCGCGACGTCATCCAGAACCACCTCCTCCAACTGCTCGCGCTGACCGCGATGGAGGAGCCCTCCTCCTTCGGCGCGGACGCGCTGGCCGCGGAGAAGACCAAGGTGCTCGGTGCCGTACGGCTGCCGAAGGACCTGGGCCGCAGCACCGTGCGCGGGCAGTACGCGGCCGGCTGGCAGGGCGGCCAGAAGGTCATCGGCTACCTCGAAGAGGACGGCATCGACCCCAAGTCGAAGACCGACACGTACGCGGCGGTCAAGCTGGGCATCGACAACCGCCGCTGGGCGGGCGTCCCCTTCTACCTGCGCACCGGCAAGCGGCTCGGCCGCCGCGTCACCGAGATCGCGGTCGTCTTCCAGCGGGCCCCGCACTCCCCCTTCGACCACACGGCGACGGAGGAGCTGGGTTCGAACGCGATCGTCATCCGCGTCCAGCCCGACGAGGGCATCACGGTCCGGTTCGGCTCGAAGGTGCCGGGCACCTCGATGGAGATCCGGGACGTGTCCATGGACTTCGCCTACGGCGAGTCGTTCACGGAGTCCAGCCCGGAGGCGTACGAGCGGCTGATCCTGGACGTGCTGCTCGGCGACGCCAACCTCTTCCCGCGCACGGAGGAGGTCGAGCTGTCCTGGAAGATCCTCGACCCGATCGAGGAGTACTGGGACGAGCACGGCAGGCCCGCGCAGTACAGGTCGGGGACCTGGGGCCCCGCCGAGGCGGACGAGATGCTCGCACGAGACGGACGGAGCTGGCGCCGGCCATGAAGATAGACCTGACCGACACCACCGCCGGAGAGATCAACAAGGCGCTCGTCAAGGGCCGCCGCGCCATCGGCACCCCCGCCGTCGGCATGGTCCTCACCCTTGTCATCGTCACCGACGAGGAGAACGCCTACGACGCCCTGAAGGCCGCCAACGACGCCTCGCGCGAGCACCCCTCGCGCACGCTGGTGGTCATCAAGCGGGTGTCCCGCGGCCCCCGCGACCGTACGTCCTCACGTCTGGACGCCGAGGTACGGGTGGGCGTGGAGGCGGGCACCGGCGAGACGGTCGTCCTGCGGCTGCACGGCGAGGTCGCCGACCACGCCGACTCCGTCGTCCTGCCCCTGCTGCTGCCGGACGCCCCGGTGGTCGTGTGGTGGCCGGTGGCCGCCCCGCTGGACCCGGCGAAGGACCCGCTGGGCGCCCTGGCCCAGCGCCGGGTCACCGACAGCTATGCCGCCGAGCATCCGGTGCGGGAGCTGTCGGCCCGCGCCGACGCCTACGAGCCCGGCGACACCGACCTGTCCTGGACCCGGATCACGCCCTGGCGCTCGATGCTGGCGGCCGCCCTGGACCAGGTCACCTGCCGGGTGACGGCCGTCGAGGTGGAGGGCGAGGAGTTCAACCCGAGCTGCGAGCTGCTGGCGATGTGGCTCGCGGACCGGCTGGACGTGCCCGTGAGGCGGTCGCTGTCGTCCGGTCCCGGTCTGACGGCGGTCCGCATGGACACCAGTCAGGGGCCGATCGTGCTGGACCGGGCCGACGGCTCGCTGGCCACGCTGACCATCGAGGGCCAGCCGGCCCGCGCGGTGGCGCTGAAGCGGCGGGACACCGCCGAGCTGATCGCGGAGGAGCTGCGCCGGCTGGACCCGGACGACACCTACGCGTCGGCGCTGCGCTACGGCGTGGAACGGCTGACGACGGTTCCGGAGCAGCAGGCGGCGGCCGACGCGCCCGTGGCCGAGCCGCAGCCGGTCGAGGAGGCCGCGAAGGCGCCCGCGAAGAAGGCGGCGGCCAAGACCGCGAAGAAGGCACCGGCGAGGAAGGCGGCGGCGAAGTGAACACACCGCAGCTGGTCGTCCACCGCGACAAGGAGCTGATGGCGCAGGCCGCCGCGGCCCGTCTGATCACGAAGATCGTGGACGCGCAGGCCTCCCGGGGCACCGCGTCCGTGGTCCTCACGGGCGGCCGCAACGGCAACGGTCTGCTGGCCGCGCTGGCGGCGTCGCCCGCGCGGGACGCCATCGACTGGGGACGCCTGGACCTGTGGTGGGGCGACGAGCGGTTCCTCCCCGAGGGCGATCCCGAGCGCAACGTCACGCAGGCCCGCGAGGCCCTGCTGGACTCGGTGCCGCTGGACCCGGAGCGCGTGCACGCCATGCCCGCCTCCGACGGCCCGTACGGTGCGGACGCCGAGGCGGCGGCCGAGGCGTACGCGGCGGAGCTGGCGAAGGCGGCCGGCCCCGAGGACCACGGCTCGGTGCCGTCCTTCGACGTCCTCGTGCTGGGCGTCGGCCCGGACACCCACGTGGCCTCGCTCTTCCCGGAGCTGCCGGCCGTACGGGAGACCGAGCGCACGGTGGTCGGCGTGCACGGCGCGCCCAAGCCCCCGCCGACCCGGATCTCCCTGACGCTCCCGGCGATCCGCTCGGCGCGCGAGGTGTGGCTCCTCGCGGCCGGCGAGGACAAGGCGGAGGCCGTGGCGATCGCCCTGTCGGGCGCGGGCGAGGTGCAGGCACCGGCGGCGGGCGCGCACGGCCGGTCCCGCACGCTGTGGCTGCTGGACACCGCGGCGGCCTCGCAGTTGCCGCGGTCGCTGTATCCACCGGCTTCGCCGTGAGGATGTGACGCTCCACCGGGGCGGCGGGGACTCTCCCGCCGCCCCGGTGCTGTTCCGCCGTCCCGCCGTCCTCCCGTCCCGCTGTTGCGGTGTCCGGAACCCGTCGGAGCCCGGGTGGCCGAGCGCGCCGGGCGGGCCGGGGCCCATCGCCACGCTCCGTGACCGTCCCTCCCCCGTCCGGGTGGTCCGGTCCCCGAGGCGCAGGTGTTTCACCGCTCCCGGGACGTACGCTCCGCTGGTAACCGTCCTCAGAGGCAAGGGAGTTGATGGTGCCGACAGCAGTGGTGGTCGGTGCGGGGCCAGGGATCGGGAAGTCCGTCGCCGACCGGTTCGCGCGGGCGGGCTTCTCGGTCGCGGTGATCGCGCGCCGCAAGGAGACCGTGAGCCGCGTGGCCGCGGAGATCGCAAGCGGCGGCCGGAAGGTCCTGGCGCTCACCGCCGACAGCACGGACGAGGCAGCGCTGCACTCCGCGCTGGACCGGGCCGCGGAGGAACTCGGGCCGATCGACGCGGCCGTCTACAACGCGGCCCTGATCCGCCGGGACGCCCCGGGTGAACTCGACGCGCGGGGGCAGCTGGACGCCTGGGCCGTCAACGTGGTCGGCGCGCTGAGCACCGCCGTCCGCGTGGCTCCGGGCATGGCCGCCCGGGGGCACGGATCGATCCTGGTCACCGGCGGTATGCCCCGTCCCGATCCGGGCTACGTCAGTCTCGGCCTCGGCAAATACGGGCTCCGCACCCTGGTCGGCCTGCTCGATGCGGAGTACGGTCCGGCAGGTGTCCACGTGGCCTCGGTGACCGTGCCCGGGGCGGTCGCCCCCGGCACCGCCTTCGACCCCGACGACATCGCCGAGCACTACTGGCGACTGCACAACCAGCCCCGGGAGGCCTGGGAGCACGAGGTCGTGCACGGCGGCGTCCCCGCGACGTAGCGCACCGGCCGTCTGCACCGGCACGCCATGACGTCAAGAAAGCCTTTCCGGCCGACCTGTCACGGCGTGCCGGTACCCGGTGGCACACCCGGCCCGAACCGGCACACGCGGCTCGATCTCCTCCATCACCACATGCGTGTCGTCCCCGGCCCGCGGCCTGCGGTGTTCCGCGACATGAATTCTCCATTAACTACCCTGCGCACAGGGTGGATGCCCGCCCGGTCGGCAGGCGGTACACAGCGTCAGCCTTTGTGTCTTTGACCATGGCGTGAACGTCACTGCCAGCCGAGCGGGGCGCTGGCACAGAATGTCATGCGGTACTGCTCCTACCCGTTTGCATGGCATCAGGAAAGGAGTTTTCATGCCCCGCTTACGACGAGGCGTAGGCATACCCGGGTCGGTTCCGGCAGGACACCGGTCATGAAGACCGGGCTGATCGACTCACGGGGGCCGGTGCGGGTTCTGCGCACACAGGAGTCGCGGCTGCGGCACAGCTTCCACAGCTGGGGGGACATGGTGGCCGACGCGTGCGGGCCACTGCACGTCTACCGGACGGAGCCCGGTGACTTCCACGGAGCCATCGCCTCCGGCACCTTCGGCACCGTCCAGCTCGCCGCGGTCCAGGCCGGTCCGCACTCCGTCGAGCGCACCGCACGCCTGGCCGGCAAGGCCACCTTCACCCCGCTCTACCTCACCTGCGTCCTGGACGGCGAGGTCCGGCTCAGCCAGGGCGAGCGCACGGCCGTCGCCCGGACCGGCAACCTGTTCTCCTACGACAGCTCCCGTCCCTTCCGCATGTCCATGCGGCGCCCCATCCACATGGTGAGCGTGAAGTTCGACCACCGTCTGGTGGACCTCAGGGCCGGGCTCGAACACCCCCTGGGGGCGGCCGTCTGGTGCGGCGCGAAGGGGGCGAGCGTGCTGCTCGCCGGCCTGCTGCGCAGCGCGGCCCCGCACATGGCCGAGTTCGACACCGCGGTCGCCGACCAGCTGGGCAGCAGTGTCGCCAGCCTGGTCACCGCCGTGTGCGCGGAGAAGCTGGGCACCGCGGGCCGGGATCCCGCCGCGGCCCGCCAGGCGCTGCTGCACCGCGTCAAGACGTTCGCGCGCGCCCGCCTGAACTGTCCCGAACTGAGCCCCGGCCTGCTGGCCAGGAGCCACAACATCTCGCTGCGCTACCTCCAGCTGCTCTTCCAGGAGGAGAACACCAGCCCCGCCCTGTGGATCCGCAACGAGCGGCTGGCACGATGCCGGGACGACCTGGCCGATCCGCGCACCGCGCATCTGACGGTCGCGGGCGTCGCCGAGCGCTGGGGGCTGGACAGCGCGTCGCACTTCAGCAAGCTCTTCCGGGAGCGCTACGGCCTGACGCCCCGCGAGTGGCGCAGGCAGTCCCTGTCGTCGCGCGCCTGATTCCTCCGGGTCGTCTCCCTCCGTCCCCGCATCCCGGGCGCGGTGGTCCGCCGTGGCCGCCGCGCCCGCCCGTGCGCGAATCCGTCAACGCGTATGCGTGCACGCGCCAGGGACGGTGTCCGGAAGTCAGAAGAATGAGGCCGTGCTTTCGCACGGTGCGCATTCCGTTTCTTCACGCAGCGCGGCCGATTCGCACCGGCCGATTCCATCGACTGTTGCCGGAAGAAGGGCAGAAGTCGCCCGCACCATGGAACGGGGGTTCCGTACATGCCGATTCCGACGAGAATGGGAATAGTCGGAGGGGGTGCGTCCGCGGTCTGCCTCCTCGACGCCCTCAGCCGGCACGAGGACGTTCCGCGGTCCGTCACCGTGTTCGATCCGTCCGCGCACCTGTGGCGCGGACGCGCCTATCAGCCGGACTCGGCCGTCCTGCGGGTGAACGCCCCGCCCGAGGACATGACCGTGCGCGCCGGCGATCCGGCCCACTTCGCCCGCTGGCTGACGGCGCGCGAGGTCGTCCTGGGCGCGCAGCCCGACCACGTGGACGCGCGGTCGGGCATCCCGTTCCCGCCGCGTGCCCTCTACGGCGACTATCTGGAGCAGTGCGCCCGCAGCGCGCTGACCCGGCTCGCTGCCCTGGGCAGCCGGATCCAGCTGGTGCGCGAGGCCGTCACCGAGCTGGTCCGCGAGGACGGCTCCCTGCTCGCGTACACCGCGGACCGGGCCGCCTTCGCCCTGGACCACGTCGTGCTGTGCGTCGGCACCGGGGTGCCGGCCGACCCGCACGGTCTCGCCGGCGCCCCGGGCTTCGTCGCCGATCCCTACCCGGTGGTGCGGCAGCTGGCCGGCATCGGTCAACGGGACCGGGTGGTCGTGCTGGGCAGCGGGCTGACCGCCGTGGACGTCGTCCTGTCCCTCACCGCCGCCGGGCACACCGGGGAGGTCGTCCTGGCCTCCCGGCGGGGTGTGCTGCCCGGCATCCGGCAGCGCCCGGTGGAGCACGAGCTGCGGTTCTTCACCGCGGCGCACTTCCGCACGATGGCGGCGCGGGGCGAACGGCTGTCCCTGGACGAGGCCGTCGCCCTCATGCGGACCGAGCTGTCGGCCGCCGGTTCCCGCTTCGACACGGTCACGCGGGAGATCGCCGCGGGCGGCGCCGAGGAGCCCGTCGCCCGGCTGCGCCGGCAGCTCGGCATGGTCGACGACCCCGACCCGGGGCTGCGCATCCTTCAGCGCGCCGTCCCGGACACCGGGCCGGACGTGTGGCCGCTGCTCCCCGAGCAGGACCGGACGCGGCTGCTGCGCGACCACTACCGGACGATCATGAGCCTGTGCTGCCCCATGCCGCCGGCCAGCGCCGCGACGCTGCTCCAGCAGGCGGAGAGCGGGCGGCTCCACGTCCTGCGCGGGCTGGAGCGGATCGACCCCGGACCCGCCGGGGGCTTCCGGGTGCGGGGCGGGGACGGCGTCCGGCACGCCGACGTCGTCGTCAACGCGGTGAGCCCGCCCGCGCACCGCGTCCCGCCGGCCGCCGCCGCACTGATCGACTCGCTCACCGGTCGGGGCCTCGCGTCGCGGCATCCGCGCGGCGGGCTCGCCGTCGCCCGGGCCACCAGCGGACTGCGCACCGGTGGCGGGACCGACCGGCGGATCTACGCCCTGGGCGACCTCGCCGCCGGATCGCTGTTCTTCACCTTCGGGGTGCCCTCCCTGGTGGACCGCGCCGTCGACATCGCCGACGCCGTCCGCCGGGACGCGGCCCGCAGCACCGTCGGGTCCGCGGACTCCATGCAGCCCGTGTGAGCGTGCGGTCCGGCGGCAGCCGGCCGCCGGGCCCGTGCCCCGGCCCGCCCGGGCCGGGCGATCACTGACGATTCGAGGAGTTACCTGATGAGTGACACCACCACGCGTGAACGGGCGGGTTACCTCGCGGACACCCACACCGGGCTGCCGCTGCCCACGGAGCCGGTCTTCGACTCCGTGGCGGACGACCGCAGGCACCGCAAGCAGCGCCTGACCGCCGCCCTGCGGCTGTTCGGCAAGTACGGCTACGGGGAGGGCGTCTCGGGGCACATCTCGGTGCGCGACCCTGAGGACGCGGACCGGTTCTGGGTGAACCCGTTCGGTGTCCCGTTCAGCCGGGTGAAGGTCCGTGACCTGATCCTGGTGGACTCCGAGGGCCGGGTCGTCGAGGGACACCACCGCGTGAACCCCAGCGCGTTCGTGATCCACTCCGCCATCCACCGGGCCGCCCCGGGCGCCACCGCCGCGGCCCACGGGCACACCCCGCACTCGCGGGCCCTCGGCGCGCTCGGCCGGCTGCTGGAGCCCCTCGACCAGGAGTCCGCCGCCTTCTACCAGGACCAGGTCCTCTACGGCGACTACGAGGGCCCGTCCATCAGCCTGGCCCAGGGCGAGGACATCGCCGCCCGGCTTGGCGGCCACCGGGCGATCCTGCTGCGCCACCACGGGCTGATCACCGTCGGCGGCTCGGTGGACGAGGCGGTGCACTGGTTCTTCACCTACGAGGCCGCCGCCCAGGTGCAGCTGCTGGCGGCGGCGGCCGGGCGGCCGGAGCCCATGAGCCACGAGCAGGCGCTGGCGGCCCGCGACGGCTTCGGGGACCGGCACCTGGGCTGGTTCAGCTTCCAGCTGCTGTGGGACGAGATCGTCCACGAGCAGCCCGACCTGCTGGAGGAGTGACCGCGCGGCACCGCCGCCGGTGAGCACCGCGCGGAAGAGGCCGCCCCCCGCGCGGGGGGCGGCCTCGTGCCGTGCCGGGCCCCGCCGCCGGGGTCCGGTACCGGGCGTCAGCCCGCGGACCGTCCGGCCGACTCCGCCGGCCGCTCGCCGAGGACCGCCGGGGGCTGTGCGGCCGGGGCGGCGCCGGTGCGCCGGCGGCCGGCCAGCGCCGCGAGCGGCACCGCGAGGGCCGACACGGCGGCGATGACGATGATCACCCAGGTGCCCTGGTGGTAGCCGGAGAGCAGGGCGGGCCGGTCGCTGACGTCGTCCTCGTTGCCCATGCGCACGGTCACGACGGCGAGCACCACCGCGGCCCCCACCTGGTACCCGGTCTGGAGGATGCCCGCGGCGAGGCCCTGTTCGGACTCGTCGACCCCGTTGGTGGCCTGCACGTTGGCGGCGGTGAAGGCGAACGGGAAGCCGATGCCGATCAGCACCATGCTGGGCAGGATCATCGCCCAGTACGAGGAGCCCTCACCGACCCGCAGGAAGAGCAGGAAGGCCACGGCGTAGGCGAACATGCCGCCGAAGATCGGCCAGCGCAGCCCGGTGCGGCCGAGCCAGTTGCCGGCACGCGGCGCGAAGGTGAGGATCATGAGGCCGATCGGCAGGAAGGCGAAGGCCATCCTCAGCGGGGACCAGCCGCGGTAGGTCTGGAGGTAGAGGCTGCCGACGAACTGGTAGCTCATGTAGGTGCCGAGGATGGCGGCGGCGATCAGGCTGGCTCCGACCAGCGACTTGTTGCGCAGCAGGCCGAGGCGGAGCAGCGGCTGCGGGGAGCGCGACTCGATGACCGCGAAGGCGGCGAGCAGCACGGCCGCGACCGCGAGGACGCCCAGGGTGCGGCCGGAGAGCCAGCCCTCGGCGGGGGCCTGCACGATGCCGTAGACCAGCAGCAGCATGGCGGCGGTGACGGTGATGGCGCCGCCGGCGTCGTAGTGGCGCTTGGTGCCGTCGTGCGCGGGGTCCCTGGGGACCAGCACCAGGGCGCCGATCAGGGCCGCGACGGCGACCGGTACGGAGAGCGCGAAGGTCCAGCGCCAGCTGGCCTGGGTGAGGGCGCCGCCGACGACGACGCCGATGGAGTATCCGACGGCGCCGCAGGCCGTGTAGATGCCGAGGGCGCGGTTGCGCTGCGGTCCCTCGGGGAAGTTGCCGACCACGATGGACAGGGCGGAGGGCGCGGTCAGCGCGGCGCCGATGCCCATCACCAGCCGGCCGACGATCACCACGAAGCCGCTGGTGGCCAGGGAACCGGCCAGCGAACCGGCCGCGAGGACGGTGAGGCCGGTCAGGAACACGCGCCGCCTGCCGAGCAGGTCGGCCATGCGTCCGCCGAGCAGCAGGAAGCCGCCGAAGCCGAGGACGTAGGCGCTCACCACCCATTGCGCGGCGGACGTGCTCATGTCGAACTCGTCCTTGATCTGGGGGGTGGCGATGCCCACCATGATGTTGTCGAGGGCGTCGAGCGAGAAGGCGCCGCACACCACCACGAGCATCAGCCATTCGCGCAGGCCCCAGCGTACGGGCGGCTGCGCGCCCGCGCCGGGTGAGGCGCCGTCCGCCGGGACGTCGTCCGCGATAGCCATGAACCGGATCTCCTTCGGGATTGAACGCCGTCCCGCCGCCGCCCGCCCGGGGGAGGGTGGGCGGGGAGGCGGGTGGACCGTAGAGTCGACGCAGGACGAAGTGGCCGCACGCCCGTCCGTACCGGGGGGAGCGGGCGCCGCGACTTCTGTACTAACCTCTACACATGAAGCTAACGATCGGCTGATCCGCCGTCAAGGAGGGCAAGTGGCCCGCACCGGACGCCCCCGCGCCTTCGATCGCGACGCGGCGCTGCACACGGCCATGCTGGTCTTCTGGGAGCGTGGTTACGCCACCACGTCGACCACCGACCTCAGTGCCGCCATGGGCATCAACCCGCCCAGCCTGTATGCCGCCTTCAAGAACAAGGAACAGTTGTTCCGGGAGGCCGTCGGGCTCTACGAACGCACCGAGTCCGAGGCCTCGCGCCGGGAGATGGACGCCGCGCCCACCGTCCGCGAGGCCGTCGCGGCGCTGCTGCACACGAGCGTCGACCGGTTCACCGCGCAGGACAAGCCGCGCGGCTGCATGATCGTGCTCGCCGCCACCAACTGCACCGAGGACCACGAGTCGGTCCGCGATTTCGCCCTGCGCTGCCGTGCCCGCACCAAGGACATGATCAGGGAGCGCCTCGACGCCGCCAGGGACGCGGGAGAACTCGCCCCGGACACGGACACGGACCGGATCGCCGCCTTCTACGCCACCTTCCTCAACGGGCTGTCGGTCCAGGCGCGCGACGGGGCGGATCGCGCGCAGTTGCACGGCCTGGTGGAGATGGCGATGTCCGCCTGGAACGCCCCGGCCGGTCCCCTCGTCGGCGCCTCGCCGGCCGCCTGAGAGGGCGCGGGTCAGCCGGCGGCCGTGGTCCTCTCCAGCCAGGACCGGGTGGCCTCGGGCGACCTGATGGCCTCCCACATCGTCGCGGGGTGGTTGAAGTTGGCGACGAACGCGTCCGCGACCCGCTGGTCACCGGTGGCCGTCGCGAAGACGGCGCCCAGGTGCTCCGGCGGCGGCCCGATGTTCAGGTTGGACCAGGCGACGACCGGCTCCGCGATCCGCCACAGCTCCTCGCTCGCCCGCTCGGCGAACCCGGCGTCGAACGGGCCGCCGGCCAGGATCAGCCGGGCCAGCTCGAACGCGCTGCGCGAGCCGAGGTTGGCGCCCTGCCCGGTCAGCGGGTCGTTGAGCACCCAGGCGTCGCCGAGGGCCAGCGCCACCCGGCCCGAGGGCAGTGTGGCCCAGCCGCGGCGCACCGTCGGGGTGAGGCCGCCCTGGATCACGTCGCCGGGGCGGATGATCCCGAACTCGCTGTCCGTGATGCGCTCGCGCAGCTCCGGCGCGTACTCGCCGACCAGGCCGAGCAGGGTCTTCTCGAAGCCGGCCCGGTCGCCCGCGTGGTCGTAGGACGCGAGCTGCTCCAGCGGGCCGCCGGGCAGTGCCTCCACCACCATGCCGTGGACCGGCCCGTCGGCGGTGAGGATCCGGGTGGAGAAGATCTCGCCGGCCTCGGAGACCTGGAAGTGGATGTGGCCCGGTTCGACGGGCGCTATGCCGTGGAACAGCCCGGCGGTCAGGATCCGCTGGGGCTCGGTGTACGGCGAGCGCTCCGGGTCACGCGGGAACAGCCCGGTGCGCGCGACGCGCCCGCTCGCCACCACGACCAGGTCGTGGTGGCGGGAGACGCGGTCGATCTCGGCCGCGTCCGGCGCCAGCACCTCCAGCCGGCCGCCGCGCTCCAGGTAGTCGGCGGTCAGCCGCGGCAGATAGAGCCGCAGGTCGATGCCGCTCGCGGGCGCGTCGAGGCGGCCGAGGAAGTGGATGTCCCCGGGTGCGACGAGACGCACGCCGAGGGTGTGGTTCTCCGGCTGGTCCCAGTGGGCGACGCCCAGCTCCCGCTCGCGCCGGACGGTGTGGCCGAAGCGCACCGGGAGGCTGAGCGGGCGGCCGGCGGCGACCTCCTCGGGACTGCGCTCGGCGTAGACCGTGGTGCTCACCCCGGCCTGCTGCAACCGCAGTGCCAGGTGCAGGCCGGAGACGCCTGATCCGACGATGGCGATGTCTGGCATGGTGCTCCTTCGTGGTGGACGTCGTACGAGGGGACGGCGGGGCGCCGGCGCCGGGGCCGCCGCCTCAGCCGAACTGGGGGATGACGTGCTCGGCGAAGAGCCGCAGCGAGCGGCGGGCCCGGTCGGCGGGCAGGCCGGGCGCCCGGCCGAAGAAGATGACCCGTTCCACGTCGCCCAGGGGCTTGACCCGGTCGCGCAGCCCTTCCGCGACGAGGTCGGGCGGGCCCACGAGGAACAGCTCGCGCGGCAGGTCGTCGACGGAGGGCAGGCCGGGGTTGCCGAACCACTCCTGGAACTTGTCGAGCAGGTACCAGTAGTGCTCCCTGATCTCCTGCCAGCCCTCCTCGGCGTCCTCGCAGACGTAGACGCCGGGGGTGACGATGGCCGTGACACCGAACCGGGCCGGGTCGTGGCCGTGCTCGGCGAGGGTCCGCCGGTACAGGTCGAGGATCTCCGGGGAGGTGCCGAGGTCGGGCAGGAACCGCAGGCCGTGCCGGCCGGCCCGGAGCGCGGCGGCCTTCCCGCCGCCGCCGATCCACAACGGCGGGTGGCGGTCGGGCACGGGGGTGACCACGACGTCGTCGACGGTGAAGTGCCGGCCGGAGTGGGAGAACGGCTCGCCGTCCCAGGCCTTGCGCAGGATCTCCACCGTCTCCTCGGTGCGGGCCCCGCGCTCGGCGCGCTCCACGCCGAGGGCCTCGAACTCCTTCTCGCGGTAGCCGGGGGCCAGGCCCAGTTCCAGCCGGCCGCCGGAGAGCAGGTCGGTGACGGCCGCGTCCTCGGCGAGCCGCAGCGGGTGGGTGAGGCTCGCCAGCAGCATGGCGGTGCCCAGCCGGACGCGGCTGGTGCGGGTGGCGATGGCCGCCAGCGCCGGGAAGAGGGAGGGCAGATAGCCGTCGTCGGTCAGGTGGTGCTCGGAGAGCCATACGGACTCGAACCCCAGCTCCTCGGCGTCGGTCGCCAGCGAGAGGTTCTCCTCGTACACCTCGGCCCAGGGCTGCCGCCAGCGCCCGGGGTTGCGGAAGTCGAGCCAGATGCCGAATTTCACGGTTCCTCCTGGGGGTTCGGTCACGGTTCAGCCGGGAGCCGGGGGGCCTGGTCCCGGCGGGTCAGGCTTCGGAGAGGACGCGCAGAGTGCCGTTGACCGACACCAGAGGGGGGCGCCGGTACCGGCCGCCGGTGGCCAGCACCTCACCGATGAGCACGGTGTGGTCCCCGGTGTCGTGCCGGCCGTACAGGCGGCACTCCAGCCAGCCCGGGGCGTCCAGCACCAGTGCTCCGGTACCGGGTCCCGGTGAGGTCGCGCAGGTCAGCAAGGCCCTGGCCCGGGCCTCCCGGTCGCCCTCCAGGGCCTGGGCGAGGTCGACGCCGGCCACGTCGAGGATCGACACCGCCCACACGCCCGTGCCGAGCAGCGTGGTGAGGACGTCGGAGTCGCGGGGGACGGCCAGGGAGACCAGCGGCGGTTCGAGGGAGACGGAGGTGAAGGAGCGGACCACCACCGCGTCGTGCCGGCGCGCGCCCTCCTCCTCCGCGAAGGTCGTCACGACGGTGAGCCCGGTGGCGAACGTACGCATCGTCGCGCTCAGGTCCAGGGACACGTCAGGCCTCTCGTTCGGGGTGCCGCGGCCCACGCCGGGCACCGGGCAGCCGGGCGGCCAGTACCGACCGGCGGAGCTTGCCGGTGGCCGTCCTCGGCAGGTCGTGTTCGGTGAGCGCCTCCACATGGGCCGCGCGGGCGCCGAAGCGGCTCCGCACCCGCTCCCGCACCAGCTCCTCCGCCTCGCCGGGCACGGTCCCGGGGCGGGGCCGGAAGAACACCGCGAGGCCGCCGGCTCCCGCGTCGCCGGCGTCGAGGACGCGGGCGACCGCGGACGCCGGCAGCACGCACGGCAGTTCCTCGACCGCGTCCTCGATCTCGTGGCCGTACCAGGAGCCGCCGTCCGTCTCGACGAGACCGTCGGCCCGGCCCGTCACGACCAGTTCGCCGTCCGCCACGAAGGCGAGGTCGTCGGTGACCAGCCAGCCGTCGGCGGACAGCGGGGCCGGGCGCACCGTGCCGCCCTCCAGGTAGGTGCCGGTCACCGGTACCCCGCTGACCTGGAGCCGGCCCGTGGTGCCCGCCGGCACCACCCGGCCGCGCTCGTCCACGACCCGCACGGACACCCCGGGATGCGGGACGCCGACCGGCACGAAGCGCCGCGGCGGGCCGTCACCGGGCCGGAAGACGCTGTCGACGACTCCCGAGGCGGTCTCCGGCATGCCCCAGCCGGGGTGCACGGCCGTCGGCGGCAGTCCGTGCGGGGCCAGTGCCGCCACGAAGCGGCGGACGACGCGGTCCTTGACCGGTGCGCCGCCGTTCATGACGTAGCGCAGCCGGCTCAGGTCCCAGGACCGGTGCGGCCGGAGCGCGAGCCGGTCGGTGACGACCGCGAAGGCGGGGCCGGGCGCCCAGGTGGTGTCGATCCGCTCGGCGTCGGCCAGGTCCAGCCAGCGCAGCGGGTCGGCCCGGACCCACGCGGTGTCGGCGTGCACCTGGTGGCAGCCGAGGAAGACGTCGCGCACATGGAACATGACGATCCCGCTGACGTGGTCGAGCGGCATCCAGTTCAGGCTGCGGGTGGTGCCGTCCAGTCCGCGGGCGAGGGCCGTGGCGTGGGCTCGGCCGATCACGTTCCGGTGGGTCAGCGGCACCGCCTTGGGCCGGCCGCCGCTGCCCGAGGTGAGCGTGAGCACCGCCGGGTCCTCCGGCCGGGCGGCGGCCGGCCGGAGTGCGCCGGGGCGGGCCGCCCGCAGCGCGCCGACCGGACCGAGCGGGCGCAGCCCCGGCGGCGGTCCGGCGGGGATGTCGTCGCCGACGAGCCACGCCTCCCCCACCGCGTCGGCGGCCTCGGCGAGGCCGTCCGCCCCGGTGCCGGGCGGCAGCGGCAGCGGCACCAGGCCGCCCAGCACACACGCCCAGAAGGCGGTGAGCAGGCCGGCGGTGTCCGCGGTCCGCAGGATCACCCGCGCCCCGGTGGCCGCCCCGGCGGCGGCCAGTGCCGCGTGCACGCGGGCCGCGTCGTCGTACAGCTCGCCGTAGGACCGGCGCGTCGCGGCGCCCTCCCCGTCGATCAGGACGACACCGTGCGGGCTGCGGGCGGCGCGCAGCAGCGCCTCGCCCAGCGTGCGGACCGGCGGGTCGGGCAGCGCCCCGCCGTGCAGCACCGCCGGGGCGGCCGGTGCCGTCGCCGTGCCGGGGCCGGCGGCTGCGGTGCGCGGGTGCCCGCTCATGCCACGATGCCCAGGCTGAACGGGTTGTGCGGGGTGCCGCCGAGCAGGTGCGCGCCGGCCGACTGGAGGACCTGGTCCTGGGCGATGACGTGCTGGCGCATCGTGGTCAGGTCGCGCAGCCACCGGTCCAGCGGCGAGGGGCGGTAGACGGCGGTGGTCGCCATCAGGTCGTAGAGCCGGCTGACGAGGGTGCGGGCCACCCGGAAGGCGTTGACGCGCGCGAGGACGGTGTCCACCCGGTCGTCGGGGCCGAGTTCGCCGCCCGCCTCGATGATCTGCGTCTGCCGGCGCAGGCTGCCGTAGACGGCGTGCCGGGCCGCGCCCAGTTCCATCTCCGACTCCGCGACGGCCAGCTGCACCCGGTAGGTGTCGGCCCAGGGCGTGGCGGTGGCGCGGTCGGTGCGGCCGGCGGCCAGTTCGCGTACGTGGTCCAGGGCGGCCCGGGCCACGCCCAGCGGCACGCCGGGCATGTTGCGCAGGATGGCCTCCGGGGTGGCGTGCGGCCCGGGGACGCGCGGGGAGCCCAGGCTGAAGGAGTGCCGTTCCGGTACGAACAGGTCCTGGGCCTGGTAGTCGCAGCTGCCGCTGCCGGCCAGTCCGGTGGTGCGCCAGGTGTCGAGGACCTCGAACTCCTCACGGCGGGCCAGCATGATGCGCCAGTGGCCCGGTGCCCCGTCCGGTCCGGGCTCCGGCCGGCCGTCCCGGTGGACGAAGCAGCCGGCCACCACCCAGTCGGCGTGGGTGATCCCGCTGCCGAACTGCCAGCGCCCGGTCACCCGGTAGCCGCCGGGCGCCCGCTCCGCCCTGCCCAGGGGCAGGATCAGTCCCGCGGTGATGATGTCCGGGTCGCTCAGTTCGTCGCGGGCGACGGACTCGGGCAGGAACTGGGCGTACAGCGGCGTGTCCATGCCGATCATGGCGCACCACGCGGCGGAGGCGTCCCCGCGGGCGAGGGTCTCCACGACCTCCGTCTGCTGGACGGAGTCGAGTCCCGGGCCGCCCTGCTCGACCGGCACGCCCATCCGGAACACCCCGGCGTCACGGAGCTGCTGGACCACCGCGGGCGGCAGCCGGCGGGCGCGTTCGATGTCCTCGGAGGCGGCCCGCAGCACCGGGACGAGGTCCCGGGCCCGGCGGAACAGTTCGTCCGCGGTGACGGGCCGGGAGGTGGCGGGGCGCCCGGTGGCAGGCGCCTGTGATGTGACCATGCGAAGTCCCCTGTCTCACTCGTGTCCGGTGGTGTCCGGCGGTCAGCGGTAACGTCCCGCGGCGATGGCGTTGTTCGGGTCGAGCACTGCCTTGAGCCGGCGGGTGAGGGCGACGGCCGCGGCGTCGACGGCCAGCGCGTCCCGCTGTCCGGCGTGGTCGACGTCCAGCCGGTACGGCGCGAAACCGGCGTCGGCGAACGACGCGTACAGCAGGTCCAGCGCCCGGTGCGCCCGCGCGGCCGCGTCGTCCTCGTGGGGGAACTTCATCGCCACCACGCAGTCGATGAGGTCGGGACCGAGCAGGTGCAGGGTCGCCGAGAGCCGTACGCCGGTGGCCTGCGCCGCTTCCCGCAGCAGCCGGTCCGCGTGTGCGACGGCCTCGCCGGTGAACGGCAGCAGGGGCAGGAAGAACAGGAACCCGGCCTCCGGGTCGACCTTGTCGGCGCCCACGCCCATCTTGGCGCGGAAGAGGGTGTCGGTGATGTCCGGGTCACCGGCGTACGCGCGTTCCACCAGGCGGGTCACCTCGTGGTGGGGGCGGGCCGGGTCGGCGCCGTCGGTGGCGGAGATCTCGGTGAACAGGCCGGAGCGGCGCGCCTCCGCGGTCAGGATGCCGGTGAGGGCCGCCACCGACTCGGCGGTGCCGTCGACCGGCAGGTGCACCGCCCACTCCCCCTCGGCGCCGCCGTACGACGCCCCGGCCGCCGGGTCGTAGATCCGCGGGACGCCCCGGGTCAGTCCCTGGGCGACCCAGCGGCGCACGGTGTCGGTGACCTCGGCGAGCGCCGGGGCCGGGAAGCCGAGGCGGGTCACGCGCAGCGCCTCGGGCCGGGCGGGCAGCCGGATCACGGCCGCGGTGACCACGCCCAGGTTGGACTGGACGAAGAGCGGCAGCGTGGAGGGGCCCAGGCCGTGGGGGTAGACCGGCGCGGTGCGTCCCGCGCCGGGCCACCAGCCCACCCGGACCGTCTCGCCGCCGGGCAGGACCACCTCCAGGCCGGCGAGGTCCTCGGTGCGCTGGCCGCGCAGGCCGACGCCGCGGTCGAGGGCGTTGCCGATGATGCTGGTGGCCGCGGCGGAGACGGTGACGTTGACCATCCGGGGGGTGTGGGCCAGCAGCCGGGAGAGCCCTCCCTGGGTGACGCCCGGTTCCACGACGGCCCAGCCGGCGTCCAGGTCCAGGGCCCGCACCCGGTCCAGTCCGCCGAGGTCCAGGACCACGGCGTCGTCCTCGGCCGGTTCGCGGGAGCCCAGGCCCCAGTTGCGTCCCGTGCTGATCGCGTGCAGGCTCCCGGAGTCCGGTTCGCGGGAGAACAGCTCCACGATCTCGCCGACCTGCTCGGCGGTGGTGGGTCGCAGCACGGCGGCGACCCGGCGGGAGCGGAAGAGGCTGGTGTTGGGGCCGAGGAGCCGGGTCCGCGCGGCGTCGCCCGCGGGGCGCGCCACCCGCTCCTCGCCCAGGACGCGGCCGGCCGCGTCGAGCGCGGCGCGCAGCGCGGCGGACCCGGGGACGGAGCCGGTGGCGACGGGGCTGTCTACGGCTGTGGACAGTTCGGACATGCTGGTCTCCCTGGACGGTCGGGTCCTGGTCGGGCGGTCGGTGGTCCGTCAGGCGGCGGAGGCGGAGGTGAGCGAGCCGTGCAGGAACACGAGCGGGTCCTGGGGGGCGCGTACGCCGGTGGCCAGCACGGTGCCGATCACCATCAGGTGGTCGCCGACGGTGAGGGACTCGGCCAGCGCGCACTCCATCCAGCCGGGGCCGTCCAGCAGCAGGGCGCCGGTGTGCCGGCCCGGGGAGGCGGGCAGCGTGCGCAGCGCCTCGGCCCGGTTCTCCCGGGAGCGGGCCAGGGTCCTCGCGGTGTCCGCCCCGTCCGCGGCCAGGATCGACACGCCCCAGGTGCCGGCCGTCAGCAGATCCGCCAGGAAGGCCGACCCGTGCCGCAGGGAGAGCGCGACGAGCGGGGGGTCGGACGACACGGGGATCAGCGAGTTGACCGTGATGGCGTCATGGCGCCGCCCGCCGGGCGCGCCGGGTTCCTCGGTCCAGGTGCTCACCACGCCCACACCGGTGGCGAAGTGCCGCATCACCGTACGCAGATCGAGTTCCACTGCTCATCCTCTCCGTCGTGTGCCGGCCTTCGGGCGGACCCGGGTGGGCGTCCGGCGGCCGTGGGGCGGCCTCCGGCGAGACGAAGGTACGAACCGGGGCGGGCGCGCGGTGCCGTGCTCGCGCATGTGCTCTGTCGCGTTCGCGAACGCCGGACATGCGCGGATGCGGCACTTGCCGTGCGCGGCTGGCCGCCTGCGGGGCCCGGTTCCCGGGACACACTGCGACCGGCGCGGGTGTACGGCGGTGGCCGCCGGGCCCGCGCCCGGCGGGAGGAGGCGCTCCCGCTCACGGATGATCCGGGCAGCAGAGGGGGAACCAGTGATCCGCACCGCGGCAGTGGTGGGAACCGGACTCATCGGCACGTCGGCCGGCCTGGCGCTGAGCCGCCGCGGCGTGCGTGTGCACCTGATCGACGCGGACGAGTCGGCGGCACGGGTCGCCGCCGCGCGGGGAGCGGGCACGGTCGCGCTGCCCGACGGCCCCGTGGACCTCGCCGTGATCGCCGTACCGCCGGGCCTGGTCGCCCGGGTGCTGGGGCGGCACCAGCGCGGCGGGCTGGCCCGGGCCTACACCGACGTGGCGAGCGTCAAGGCGCCCACCGCGCTGGCCGTCGCGTGCGGCGCCCCGGAGCCGGACCTGTTCGTCGGCGGCCATCCCATGGCGGGAAGTGAGCGTTCCGGTCCGCTGGCCGCGCGCGCCGATCTGTTCGAGGACCGTCCGTGGATCCTGACGCCCGGACCGCAGACCTGCCCCGACGCCCTCAACGCGGTGCTGGCCGCCGTGTCGCTGTGCGGGGCCGTTCCCGTGGTGATGGAGCCGCACGCGCACGACCGCGCGGTCGCCCTGGTCTCGCACGCACCCCATCTGGTGGCGTCCCTGATGGCGGCGCGGCTGGGGGAGGCGCCCGGGCAGGAGCTGCGGCTGGCGGGCCGGGGGGTACGGGACGTGATCCGGGTGGCGGGCGGTGACCCCGGGCTGTGGACGGACATCGTCCGCTCCAACGCGCCGGCGCTCGTGGAGATCCTCCAGGCCCTGACGAAGGATCTGGAGGCGCTCACCCGGGCCCTGCACGCGCTGGCGGTGGCCGGTCCCGGTGCCGAGGACGCCGAAAACGCGCTGGCCGTGCTCCGGGATCTGCTGGTCCGGGGCCGGGAGGGCTGGGCGGCGGTGTACGAGCCGGGTGGCGGGGTTCCGGCCGGTGAGGTGACGCTGACGGTTGCGCTGGCCGGCCGGCCCGGCGAGGTGGACCGGCTGCTGCACGCGGCCGAGGAGTCCGGCATCGGCACGGAGGGCATCCGGCTCTCCTGGTCGGGGGCGTCGACGGAGCTGTCGGCGAGTCTGGCGGCGTCGCCGGCCGCCGCCGAGTCGATGCGCCGGCGGCTCGCCGCCGACGGCTGGCGGGTGTCGGTGGCCGCCGTCCGCTGAGCCGCGGCCGTCCGTACGAGGGCCCTGGTCGCCTCTGGGCGGGACCAGGGCCTTTCCGTGTGCCGTCAGCCGTCAGCCGTCAGCCGTGTGCCGTCAGCCGGGGTGCCGTCAGCCGTCGGCCGGGGTGCCGTCCGGCAGTCCGTACGCGTCGGAGATCAGCTCGTAGGAGCGCACCCGGAAGTCCAGGCTGTGGGAGTTCATGGCCAGCATCAGCTCGTCCGCGCCGGTCCGCTTCCGGAGTTCGTCCAGGCCGGCGGTGACCTCGTCCGCCGTTCCGTACAGCGCGTTGTCGAGCCAGCCGCCGAGGACGGCCGTCTCCCGCTCGGTGAAGACGTGGGCCTCGGCCTCCTCGGGTGTCGGGATGAGCCCGGGCCGCCCGCTGCGCAGCCGTACGGTGGCGAGCGCGCCGGTGAGTGCCTGCCGGCGGGCCTCCCCGGGGTCGTCACCGGCGAACGCGAAGACGCCGAGCGTCACATACGGCTCGGCGAGGACGGCGGAGGGGCGGAAGGTGCTGCGGTACAGCTCCAGCGCGGGCAGCGTGTTGTGCGCGGAGAAGTGGTGGGCGAAGGCGAACGGCAGTCCGAGTTCCCCGGCGAGGCGGGCGGAGAAGCCGGAGGAGCCGAGCAGCCAGACCTGCGGGTGTGCGGTGTGTCCCTGCACCGGGCCGGGGACGGCGTGGACACCGCGGTAGGGGTGACGGTCGGGGAAGTCGCCCCGCAGGAAGCCGATGAGTTCCCGCACCTCGGCGGGGAAGTCGTCACCGGCGCCGGGTGTGCCGCCGGTCCGGCGCAGGGCCGCCGCCGTGGCCCCGTCCGTGCCGGGCGCGCGTCCGAGGCCGAGGTCGATCCGGCCCGGGGCGAGGGCCTCCAGGGTGCCGAACTGCTCGGCGACGACGAGGGGGGCGTGGTTGGGCAGCATCACGCCGCCCGAACCCAGCCGCAGCCGCCGGGTGTGGGCCGCGAGGTGGGCGAGGATGACGGCGGGGCTGCTGCTGGAGATGCCGGGCATGGAATGGTGCTCCGCGACCCAGTACCGCAGGAATCCACGGGACTCGACCAGGCGGGCGAGCCGCTGGGAGGCTGCCAGCGCCTGGTGGGCCGTGTTCCCCTCGCCGAGGGCCACCAGGTCCAGAACGGACAACGGGACGGGAGCGGTTCCCTGCGCACTGCCCCGGACGGGGTCGCTGATTGGCTCAGTCATGTCCGCAGGAACCGGGGGGCCGTCGCCGGCTATTCCCGGCCGGATTCGTCAAGTGACCTGTTTTTTACGGCTGTTGAGGAGAGACGGCCGGGTCCGCCGACGGCCGTCTCCCCCGGCCGGAGGGGTCGGAGCCCCTCTCCGGCCGGGCGCGGAGAGGGGCCGGAAAGGGTCCGCTCGGGGGCCCAGGTTGGCCGGAGATCATCCCGCGTCACTTGACCGAGCCGGCCATCACCCCCTGCACGAAGTGCCGCTGGAACGCGAAGAACACGACCACCGGCACGATCAGCGACAGGAACGCGCCCGGCGCCAGCACGTCGATATTGCTGCCGAACTGCCGTATCTGTGACTGGAGTTGAACTGTCAGCGGCTGGGCGGAGCTGTCGGCGAAGAGCAGGGCGACCAGCATGTCGTTCCACACCCACAGGAACTGGAAGATGGCGAGCGAGGCGATCGCCGGACGGCCCACCGGCAGCACCAGCCGGGTGAAGATGCGCCACTCGGTGCCGCCGTCCATCCGGGCCGCCTCCAGCATCTCCTTCGGCATCTCCGCGAAGTAGTTGCGCAGCAGGAAGACGGCGAAGGGCAGGCCGTACGCCACGTGGAAGAGGACGACCCCGGGGATCGTGCCGAACAGACCGAGCGCGCCGAACAGTTTGGCCACCGGCAGCAGGCCGATCTGCACCGGCACCACCAGCAGGGCCACCACGAGCAGGAAGAGGGGCTCCCGGAGCGGGAAGTCCAGCCAGGCGAAGGCGTACCCGGCGAGGGCCGCGATGACGACGACCAGGGTGGTGGCGGGCACCGAGATCAGCACGGTGTTCCAGAACGCCTGGGTGATGCCCGCGTTCTTCAACAGCGCCGTGTAGTTGTCGAAGGAGAGCCGGCCGGGGTCGGCCAGGGCGGTCCACCAGCCGCCCCGGGCCGTGTCCTGGGCCGAGCGCAGGGAGGACAGGAACAGTCCGGCGAGCGGGGTCAGCCAGACCAGCCCGACGACCACCAGGAAGGCCTGCACCAGGCCGCTGCCCAGGCCGCGCCTGATCGCGTTCATCGCTGACTCCTTCGGAAACGGCGGACGTTGAACACCATCGCGGGGACGACGAGGAGCAGCAGCAGGACGCCCAGGGCGCTGCCGAGACCCTGGTTGTTGCCGCCGCCGAACGACACCAGCCACATCTGGGTGGCGAGGACGGTGGCGTCCTCCTGGACCGGGCCGGGCGCGATGACGTAGACGAGGTCGAAGACCTTCATCACGTTGATGACGAGGGTCACGAAGACGACGGTGAGCACGGGCGCGAGCAGCGGGACGGTGATCCGGCGGAAGATCTGCCACTCGTTCGCGCCGTCCATGCGGGCGGCCTCCAGGGCGTCGCGCGGGAGGGTGGACAGCCCGGCGCCGATGAGCACCATGGCGAAGCCGGTCCAGATCCACAGGTAGGCACCGATGATCGCCGGGGTGACGAGGGTGGGGCCGAGCCAGGAGACGCCCTGGTAGGGCGGGGCGAAGTTGGCGGCGGGCAGCCGGACCGTGTACGAGCCGTCGCGCAGGCCGGTGAAGCGGAAGGAGCCGTCGGCCGCGGTGGCCGTGCTCGCGACCGTCCTGCCGTCGCGTACCGCCTCCACCCTCATCCCGGGCAGCCCGCTCTCCCGCGGGTCGACCTTGCCCTGCTTGCCGCCCCCGCCGGGGGTGAAGTCCAGGTAGACGACTCCGCGCAGGTCGCCGGGGGCGGCCTTGGTGCCGGCCGCGGCGGCCGCGGGTGCGGCGTTGCGTGGCAGGTCACCGGGCAGGACGCCGACCATCGGGAGGGTCACCGTCTCGCCCGGGGTGGCGCTCGTGCTCGTGCGGTAGGAGCCGTCCCGGTCCTGGGTGAGCACTCCGGTGCGCCCGCGGGCCGTCGGGTACGTCGAGGTCCCCTTGAAGGCGTCGTGGACGGAGACGACGGCGGCGTTCAGCACGCCCTTGTCCGGGTCCGCGTCGTAGGCGAGGCGGAAGATGATGCCGGCGGCGAGGAAGGACACGGCCATCGGCATGAAGAGCAGCAGCTTGAAGGCGGTGGCCCAGCGGACCTTCTCCACCAGGACGGCCAGGATGAGGCCGAGCCCGGTGAGCAGGGCGGGGGCGACGACCACCCAGACGACGGTGTTGCGGATGGCCTTGAGGGTGGCCGGGTCACGGAACATCTCGGCGTAGTTGCCGCCGCCGACGAACCGGGTGCCGGAGGCGTCGAAGAAGCTCCGGCCGACGGAGAACAGCACCGGGTAGACGACGAGCGCACCGAGCAGGAGCAGCGCGGGGAGGACGAAGAGCAGGGCTATCAGCCCGGCGCGCCGCCGGCCGCGGCGCACGCGCGCCGGGCCGGCGGCGGCCCGCGGGCCCGCCTGCTGTTTCTCGACAGTGGTGGCGGTCATGGCGCGGCTCAGTTCCGGTAGGCCTTGGCGGCGGCGGACTCCAGCTTCGCGGCGGTCCCCCGGGGGTCGGAGGGGTCGCGCAGGAAGTCCTGGAGGAGCTTCCACTCGCCGGCGCCCTTGGTGCCGCCGAAGGCGGCCGGTGCCTGGTCGGACATGTCGAAGCGGACCGAGTTCCCGGCGCCGACGAGGGACTTGGCGGTGGCGCGGGTGACGTCGTCGCCGTACCGGTCGAGGCCGAGCTTCCTGTTCGGCGACAGGAAGCCGCCCGCCTTCGCCCACACGGCCGCCGCCTCGGGGGTCGCCAGGTATTCCAGCAGCTTCATGCCGGCCTTGGCGTTCTTGGCGTCCTTGAGGACGACCGCCGCGTCACCGCCGCTGACGACGGGTGCGCTGCCGCCGCCGACCGCGGGGAAGGGGAAGAAGTCCGCGTCCTTGCCGATGGCCTTGCCGTACTGGTCGTGGGCGACACCGGCGACGAAGTCGCCCTCGTAGACCATGCCGGCCTGGGGCTTGGGGCCGAAGACCTTCTCCACGGAGCCGGGGAAGTCGGTGTTCAGGGCCTCGTTCCGGCCGCCGGCGACGAGCTGCTTGTCCTTGAACAGCTTGCCGAGGGTGGTCAGGGCCTGCACGACGCTGGGGTCGGTCCACTTGAGGGTGTGGGCGGCGAGGGCGTCGTACTTCCGGGGGCCGGCCTGGGAGAGGTAGACGTTCTCGAACCAGTCGGTGAGGGTCCAGCCGTCCTGTCCGGCGACCGCGAAGGCGGCGAGCCCGGAGTCGGAGACGGTGTGCCCGGCCTTCAGCAGCTCGTCGTACGTCTTCGGCGGCCGGACCCCGGCCGCCGTGAGCGCTTCGGGGCTGTACCAGACGGTCGACTTGTGGGCGGCCTTGAAGTAGAGGCCGTAGAGGGTGCCGTCGACGCTGCCGTACTTCTTCCACACGGGGGCGTAGTCGGCGTCGACGGTCCGCCGGGCGTCCGGCGAGAGCGGCGTGAGCCAGCCCTTCTTCGCGAACTGCTGGAGGACGCCGACCTGCGGGACCATCACGACGTCGGGTGCGTTGCCGCCCTCGATCTTGCTGCCGACGACGGTGGAGACGTTGTCGCCGGTGGACACGAACTGTGTTCTGGCGCCGGTCTTCTCGGTGAAGGCGTCCAGCACCTTCTGGAAGTTCTTCTGTTCGCTGCCGGACCAGACACCGGCCACGGTGACCGTCTGGCCGTCGAGGGCCTTGTCACCGCCGCCCGCGGAGACCGGTCCGCCGCCGCAGGCGGTGGCGCCGAGGGCGAGTGCGAGGGCGGTGCAGCCGGTGAGCAGGGTCGTGCGTCGTCGCATCATCGTTGACGGACCTTTCGGAAGGGGGATTGGCGAGGATCAGAGGCCGGTCAGCCACCAGGCGGCCGTGGAGCCGGGCAGGACGCCGGGCGGGCAGGAGCCGTCGCTGGAGAGCAGGGGGGCGCCGGGGACCGGCGCGGGGGTGGGGGCCGTACCGAAGTTGACGGCGCAGACGAGGCCGTCGCCGCGGACGAAGCCGAGGACCCCGGGCGGGGTGTCGAGCCAGCGCAGGGGGCCCTCGCCCAGCTGGGGCAGCGAGTGCCGCAGCTGGAGTCCGTCGCGGTACAGGTGCCAGAAGGAGCGGGTGTCGGCGAGGGCCCGTTCGGTGGCGTACTCGGCGAAGTACGACGGCTGGGGCAGCCAGGGTTTGGCGCCCTCCGCGCCGGAGGTGAAGCCGAACGGCGAGGCCTGCCCGGACCAGGGCAGCGGCACCCGGCAGCCGTCGCGGATGCGGGCGCGGCTGCCGGTGCGCCGGAAGATCGGGTCGGTGAGCACGTCGTCGGGCAGGTCGACGACCTCGGGCAGGCCCAGTTCCTCGCCCTGGTAGATGTACGCGGCGCCGGGCAGCGCCAGCATCAGCAGCGCGGCGGCGCGGGCGCGGGCGGCGCCCAGGCCGCTGCCCTCGGTGGCGGGTTCGCCGTAGCGGGTGACGGTGCGGACCTGGTCGTGGTTGTTGAGGACCCAGGTGACGGTGGAGCCGGTGCCGGCGATGTCCTGCATGGCCTCCGAGATGACCTTGCGGAAGGCGTCGGCGTCCCAGGCGGCGCCGAGCAGGTCGAAGAAGAAGGCCTGGTGGAGTTCGTCGGGGCGGACGTAGAGGGCGTGTTCGCGGGCGGTGGGGACGGAGACCTCGCCGACCAGGAGGCGTTCGCGGCCGTCGCGGCCGGTGTACTCCTCGCAGACGGCGCGCCAGTGGCGCCACACGTCGTGCACCTCGGGCTGGTTCCAGGCGAGGGGGTTGACCGAGTCGCGGGTGCGGGCGTCGGCCTGCGGGTCGTCGGAGTCGGGCAGCGCGGGGTGCTTGTACAGCCCGGCGGCGACATCGATGCGGAAGCCGTCCACTCCCCGGTCGAGCCAGAAGCGCAGGACGCGTTCGAACTCGGCGGGCACCTCGGGGTCGCGCCAGTTCCAGTCGGGCTGTTCGGGGGTGAACATGTGCAGGTACCACTGGCCGGGGCGGCCGTCCGGCTCCGTGACCCGGGACCAGGCCGGCCCGCCGAACATGGCGTGCCAGTTGTTGGGCGGCTCGCTGCCGTCGGGGCCCCGGCCGTCGGCGAAGTGGAAGCGGGCGCGGGCCGGGCTGCCGGGTCCGGCGGCCAGGGCGGCGCGGAACCAGGGGTGCTCGCTGGAGCAGTGGTTGGGGACGATGTCGAGGAGCACCCTGATGCCGAGCCGCCGGGCCGCGGCCATCAGCAGGTCGAACTCGGTGAGGTCGCCGAAGACCGGGTCGACGTCGCAGTAGTCGGCCACGTCGTAGCCGTGGTCGTGCTGCGGCGAGGGGTAGAACGGGCTCAGCCAGATACCGTCGACGCCGAGCTTTTTGAGGTACGGGAGCCCGGCCCGGACGCCGGCGAGATCGCCGATGCCGTCACCGGTGCTGTCCAGGAAGCTGCGGACGTAGACCTGGTAGATCACCGCGTCCCGCCACCAATGATGCCTGTTCAACCCTGTGGAACCTGTCTCTGAAGGGGGCTGTTATGCATGCATGTTAGGTAGGTGAGACGCAGAGGTGTCAACGAAATGACGAGAAACTACTGGCCGGTTGCCTGGATGAATGCGGGCAAATTACCGCAGGACGAACGCAGTCGTGATGGCTGCGTTACCTAACATGTAACTATCGACGGGCGATGGTGTCGAGTTCGCGCGCCAGCCGGCGCACGGCCTGCCCGGGCGTCTGCCGCCCGGTGAGCGCGTCCTGCACGACCGCCTGCACGGCCAGGCTGACCTGGTCGTAGTGCGGGCTCCGGGGGCGCGGCCGGGCGGTCACGACCGCGGTGCGCAGGGTCGGCAGGTAGGGGAACCGGCGCACCAGCGCGGGATCCTCGTACAGCGCGGCGCGCACCGGCGGCAGCGCGCCCCGCACGAGCACCTCGCGCTGGACGGGCGCGCTGGTGAGGTAGGCGATCAGCCGCGCGGCGGAGTCGGGGTGCCGGGCGTGGGCGTTGACCGCGAGATTCGACCCGCCGAGGACGCTCGTCCCCGGCCCGTCGGGCCCGGGCAGGGGTACGGCGCCGATCCGCCCGGCGACCTTCGAGCCCGCGGCCGAGGCGACGGCGTACGCGTAGGGCCAGTTGCGCAGGAAGAGCAGTCTGCCGTCCTGGAAGGCCTGCTTGGACTCCTCCTCCTTGTACGTCAGCGCCTGCTTCGGTATCCAGCCCTCGCGGACGCCGCGGGCGAGGAAGCCGATGCCCTCGCGGGCCGCGGCGGAGTCGACGGTGACGCGTCTGCCCTCGCCGCCGAGGATCGTGCCGCCGGCCGAGTACACGGCCTCGGCCGCGTTCACCGTGAGTCCCTCGTAGGGCAGGAACTGGCCCGCGTAGCCGCCGAGCCCGTACTTCGGCGCGATGGTCCGCGCGTGGTGCTCCAGTTCGGCCCAGGTGCGCGGCGGGGGCACGCCCTCCTTCGCGAGGACGTCCTTGCGGTACAGGAGCAGCCCGGCGTTCGTGACGTAAGGCACCGCGTACAGCCGGCCGCCGTACGTCGCCGTGTCCACCACCGGCGGCAGGAAGCTGCGCAGCGGGAAGCGGTCGCGGGGCAGCGGGCTGATCCAGCCGGCCGCCGCGAACTCCGAGGTCCAGTCCACGTCGATGTTGAGGACGTCGAACCGGCCCCGGTCGCCGCCGCGCAGGTCGGTCGTCATCTGCGCGTGCGTCTCGTCGGCGGAGTCCGGCAGTTCGACGAGGGTGACCCGCTCCCCGGGATGGGTGCGGTTCCAGCCCCGCAGCAGCGGGCCGAGATAGCCGGTGAGGTCCCCGGCGGTGGCCAGGGTGAGCGGGCCGCGACCGCTGCGGGCGGCCTCGTCGGCGCGGGCACCGGAGGCCACGTACCCTGCCGTGATCACCACGAGTACGAGAAGGCCCCTACCGGCGGCGCGCATCCACCGCATAGGTTCCTCCCTGTACACCGGCACCACGGGCGTCTTCGCCCGGGGACAGAGGCCATGTATACCTGTTAGGTATGCGCGATACTAGGGCCTGGAGCACATGCGGCAGACAGGAGGACAGCACGCGTGCGCCTGCCCCTCCTGGCACTCCTCGCCCGCGGCCCGGCCCACGGCTACGAGCTGAAGCAGGACCTTGAGCAACTGCTGGGCTCCGCGTACCCTCAGCCGAACGTCGGCCAGGTCTACGTCACCCTCGGCCGCCTGGAGAAGTCCGGGCTGATCGAGGGCGAGGACGTCGAGCAGTCGAGCCGGCCCAACAAGAAGGTCTACCGCCTCACCGAGGCCGGACGTGAGGCACTGCACGTCTGGTTCGAGGAGACCGAGGACGAGCCGCGGGTGCGGGACGAGTTCTTCATGAAGCTCGCCCTCGCCCCGCAGACCGGCCTCGCCGACCAGATCGCCCTGATCAACCGGCAGCGGCGCCAGTACCTCAACACCATGCGCGTCCTGTCGAAGCTGGCCGCGGCCGAGGACCGGGACAACCGAATCGCCCAACTGCTGATCGAGGGCGCGATGCTGCACCTCCAGGCGGACCTCGACTGGCTGGAGCGGTGCCAGGAGGAACTGGAATGAGCGAGCACGCCGCCCCCGTGCTGCGGGCCGAGGGCCTGGTGAAGACCCACCACGGCGAGGGCGCGCCCGCGCGTGCCGTGCGCGGGGTCGGCCTGTCCGTGGCGCGCGGCGAGTTCGTGGCGATCACCGGCCCGTCCGGTGCCGGCAAGTCGACGCTGCTGCACCTGCTCGGCGGCCTTCAGCGGCCGGACGCGGGCAGCATCTGGCTCGACGGCCGGTGCACGGACTCCTTCGGCGAGGCCCGGTGGGCGGTGGAGCGCAGGAAGTCCATCGGGATCGTCTTCCAGTTCTTCAACCTGGTGTCGAACCTGTCGGTCGCCGACAACGTCGAGCTGCCCGCGCTGCTGGCCGGTGTCCCGCCGAGGAAGGCCCGCGCCGAGCGCGCGGAACTCCTCGCCGAGCTGGGCCTGGAGGGCAAGGAGCGCAGCATGCCGGGCGAGCTGTCCGGCGGCGAGCAGCAGCGTGTCGCGCTGGCCCGGGCGCTGGTCAACCATCCGCCGCTGCTCCTCGCGGACGAGCCGGCCGGCAGCCTCGACAGCAAGGGCACCCGCGAGGTCATGCGGCTGCTGTCCCGCTTCCACGGACGCGGGCAGAGCATCGTCCTGGTCACCCATGACGCCCGGCTGGCCAGCGCCGCCGACCGGGTGATCAGCTTCTTCGACGGCCGCATAGCCGACGACGCGACCCTGGACGGCACCCCGTCGTCCCGGCGCGGCGGCATCTCCGCCGTACTGGAGCTGAGGGACTGATGGACCGACCGCGCACCCGCCCGCCGGCGGGACACCCCGCCCCGAGCCGCCCGGGACCGACGGGGTGGCCGCCGGCACGGGCCGGACTGAGGGGCTGAGGCGGGTGCGGGCCGCTCTGCGCTGGGCGCACTCCGATCTGCGCACGCACCGCGGCGAGGCGCTGTTCCTGGTGCTGGCGACCGCCGGCATCGTCACCTCGCTGCTGTTCGCCACCGCCCTGTTCGGGTACGCCACGAACCCCTGGCAGCGGACCTTCGCCGAGACCCGCGGGGCACACGTGTGGCTGCACACCACTCCGGCCGCCGACGCGCGCGCCGTGGCCCGGCTGGACGGCGTCACCGCGGTCGCCGGCCCCTACCGCACCAAGTCCGCCACCGTCGCCGCCCGCGGTGCCCGGGCCGCCGTGGAGCTGCGCGGCACCCCGCGCCCGCCCTCCGTCGGCCGGCCGCTGCTGACCGCCGGGCGCTGGCTGGACCCGGCCGCGCCGGACGGCGTGGTGCTGGAGAGCAGCCTGGCCCGCGCCCTGCTGGCCGAACCCGGGGACACCCTCACCCTGCCGGGCACCGCCCGCACCCTGACCGTCGAGGGCGTCGCGGACAGCGCCGAACCCCCCTACCGCCCGGGCGAGCAGCCGGGGCTGGTGTGGGCGCTGCCGTCCGCGGTACGCGCCCCCGGCGGCCAGGTCGTCGGGCTGCGGCTCGACGATCCGGGCGACACGGACTACGCCGTGCAGCGCGCCGTCACCGTCCTGGGCGCGGGCGTGGTCGGCGAGGTCTCGACCTGGCAGCAGGCCCGCGCCGCGGCGCAGGGCGAGAACCGCCTGCTGGGCCAGGTGCTCGGGCTGTTCGGGCTGGGTGCCCTGATCGCCGCCGGGTTCGCGGTGCACGGCGCGATCGCCACCCGCATCCGCGGCCATCTGCGGGACCTGTCGGTACTGAAGGCGATCGGCTTCACCCCCGGCCAGGTCGTACGGATCTTCCTGCTCCAGCACCTGGCGTACGCGCTGCTCGGCGCCGTGGCCGCGGCGGCGCTCACCGAGGCGCTGGGCAGCCGGGTCCCGGGACGGCTCGGCGACGCCGTGGGCGTGTGGCAGGGGCTGCCCGGGCACACCGTGGCGCTGTCCGCGGTGCCGGTGGGCGCGGTGCTGTTCATCGCCCTGACCACGGGGCTCGCGGCCTGGCGGGCGGGGCGGGTGCCGCCGGTCCCGGTGCCGCGGCCGGCCGGTCCGGCGGGCGGCCGGCTGACCGGGCCGGCCCGGCGGGCGCTGGGCCTGAGGCTGCCGGCCGCGCTGGTCCTCGGCTGCCACAAGGCGTTCGCCGGGCGCGGCCGGTCCCTGGCCACCGTGGCCCGGCTGACACTGCCGCTGCTGCTGATCGTGGTCGCGCTCAGCGCGTGGACCACGCTCGACCGCTTCCACAGCAGCCCCGAGCGGATGGGCCTGCCCACGGCGCTCACGGTCCGCTCGGACGGCGCGCCGGCCCCGTCCGGCCTACGGGCCCTGCTGACCAGCGATCCCCGGGTCGCCGCCGCCTACCCGGGCGTCGAGGTGGCCGCGCTGGTCCCCGGGCAGACCGGGACCATCGCCCTGCGCGGCATCGGCACCCGGGCGGAGCCCTGTCCCCGTGTCCTCGCCGAGGGCCGTGCCCCCCACGGGCCGGACGAGGCGGTGGCCGGTCAGGGCCTGCTCGACCTGCTGCACGCGCGGGTCGGGGACTGGGTGCGGATGACGGTGGGCGACCGGCCGCAGATCCTGCACATCGTGGGCCGCAGCATCGAGCCGCAGAACGCCGGGCGGGTCGTGACCACGTCCCTGGACACCCTCCGCGAGAACGACCCGGGTGTGTCCGCGGCCTTCTGGGAACTGCGGCTGCGCCCCGGCGCCGACCCGCGGCGGGTGGCCGCCGCGCTCACCGCGGCCGGCCGGGGCCACCTGGACGTACATCCCGTGACGAACCCCGCCGACGGGCTGTCCCCCCTGCGCGCGGTGGTCGCCGGGCTGATCGCCGTACTGGCCCTCATCGGTCTGGTCGAGCTGCTCACCGCGATCGGCGGCACCGTCCGCGAGGGTGAGCGGGACGTGCTGGCGCTCCGGGCGATCGGGATGTCACCGCGGCAGATCACCGGGATCGCCGTCACCGCGACGAGCTGTACGACCCTGGCGGCGGCCGTCGCCGCCATGGTCCTGGGGCTGCCGCTGGCCCGCCGGCTGATCGACGCCCAGGGCGGCTCCAGCGGGATCGGCTCCGGGATCGCCCAGTACCCCGCGCCGGGGGTGCTGCTCCTGCTGGGCTCGGCCGCGGTGCTGGGCGCGGCGGCGCTGGCCGCGCTGCCGGCGGCCCGGGCGGCCCGCCGGCGCCTCGCGGACACGCTGAGCGCGGTGGGCTGAGCCCGGCCCGGAGGAACGGTCCCGCCGGGCCGGACGGCGCCGCGATCTCTCAGCTCCGGCCGCGCAGCTCCCGGTAGGTGGCGACGAGGGCCGTGGTGGAAGGGTCGAGGCCGGGGACGTCGGTGCCTTCGGTGAGGGCGGGTTCGACGCGTTTGGCGAGGACCTTGCCCAGTTCCACGCCCCACTGGTCGAAGGAGTCGATGTT